>JBBTRI010000006.1:0-139306 GCA_038065255.1 Patescibacteria group bacterium | reverse complement strand
AGTTCGTCAGACAATAAGTCCCTTTAAAAAGGATTCTGTTGAAAAGTAATTGGTCTGCAAGGTTCGCCCCAAAGATCAAGAGCTCCTCTGATAGGTCGAGTTGACGACACGCAAGTGACGTTGAAAGACTCAAAATCATCAAAGCTATGCCTAGCACAGTGTTCAGAACTCACCTTCGGGCATTAGGTTGTCCCCAGGTAAAAGGAATCGCAAGATCCCCGAGTTCGTCAGACAATAGAGTCCCTTTAAAAAGGATTTCATTGAAAAGTAATTGGTCTGTAAGGTTCGCCCCAAAGATCAAGAGCTCCTCTGATAGGTCACAAGATGTTGTACAAACGACGTCGACTGGCTAAAAAACATCAATCAGGCCTGGAAACCTGACCAGCTTGTTCACACTGGCTGGCGCAAAAGCAAACTCACTCTTGGGATTAGTGACTGCCGCAAGGAAGTCACTGTCATCTCCCTGGACCCCACGATTCATTGATACGCGCGGCATGCCGTTGCGGTTGGTGAGTCGAACAAGCTTCACGTCAAAAGCACCACCTGGTGCCTACGACCCCCGAAGCAGGTTCCATTTCGATCGTGTTCAGAACGCAGGCGGGATTGGTTGGCTAGGACCTCCTCGTCACCACCCGCCTGCACCCCTCTCTCATTTCTTGGCATAAGAGTAGCGCTTGGTTGTTCACCAGGTTGCATGATTTACGGACTCTGTGTTAAACAAATGGATTTGAGAAAAAGCAAAGACTCTGCTGAGTGCACTTCCGCAAGGAGTGCGATCGCGAGGCAATGCCGAGGCGCTGCTTAGTACAGCAAAGCCCTAGGTCCCGTGAGCCTAGGATTTTTTTTATTTGAAAATGAAATAAGAAAAACCTGGCACACCAAGTTTTCTTCATATATACTAAACGTACAATTACATTAAGAGAAGAGAAGGTTCATTTATGAACGAATCAGATAATTCAGAAACAGAAAAACTATCCTGGCTAGATGTGCCCAAATCTATTTGGCACTTTTTGGGCAGGAATAAACACAGGTGGATTGGTTTTAACCTATTACTTTTCACAATTCACTTTTATGAATTAGTGCCACCTTTTATTCTTGGTAAAATAGTTGATTTTTTTACCAATTATCATGCAGGGGATTCGTTACAAACTTTTTATTTTTACGCTCTTTTTGTTGGTATATCCAGTATTATCGTTGCCTTCATCCGTTTATCCTGCAAGAATAGGTTGGATAGAATTGCTATTGCCGCAAAAACAACCGCAAGAGTTGAGGGATTTGAGCGACTGATGGATTTTTCTTTACAATGGCATTCCAAGGAAAATAGCGGAAACAAAGTACAAAGAATCTTCAATGGCAGCCAGTCAATATCGGAATGGACACAACTCACTAATAATGAATTGTTTCCTGTAGCTACTTCATTTATAGGTGTTTTGCTTGTATTCTTATTCCTCAGTCCGATATTTTTGGTATTTCTAATCATTTACTCACTTTCGTATTTTGCCATTGAATATATTTTCAACAGAAAGTTGGGAAAACTAAGCGATGAACTAAACATGGTTCGAGAAAAATCAAGTGGCAAATATATTGAAGGTACGGGGAATATGCTTGCCATAAAAGCATTGGGTGTAGAAAAAGATATTCATCTAAAAGTAATGGGTAGCGAGGAACAATCAAAAAATATTGAGATCTCCTTGTCTAATACCGGGATCAAAAAATGGTATTCATTTCAAACATTGAACGGATTGGCATTGATTGTATTTCTATTTCTCATTGCACATCAACTTGTGATAGGAATTATATCAGTCGGATATATTTTGGTGTTTTTCACCTATTTTAATAACTTGAGAAGTGCTACTTTTCAGGCTACGGATATTTCGAGTAAAGTAATTCAATTAAAATCGAACTTACTGAGAATGATGCCAATTTTTCTTGAAAAACCTAACATCAGAACCGGAATAGAAAAATTTCCACCACGATGGAAAACCATATCTATTCACAGGGGAACCTTCAAGTATCCTTCAGGACAAGTTGGAATTAAAAATTTAAGCTTTTCATTTAGTAAGAATGAAAGACTTGGGATAGCAGGATCATCCGGTAGCGGCAAATCTACACTAGTTAAAATTCTCTTGGGACTATATGAATTAGAATATGGAGAATTTAAAGTTGGCGAGAAAAACTATTACTCTATTGCCCACGAAGAAATAACAAAAAATATATCGATAGTTCTGCAAGAGACGGAGTTATTTAATTTAAGCATAAGGGAGAACATCACACTTATGCGAGAGGTAGATTCGGAGCTATTGAACACGGCAGTAGATATGGCATGTTTACAGGAAATGATAAGTACATTACCAGAGGGATTAGACACTTTGACAGGCGAAAAGGGATATTCGCTCTCTGGCGGTGAAAGGCAAAGACTTGGCATCGCGCGTGCAATTTGCAAAAATTCTCCAATACTACTTCTCGATGAAGCAACATCTTCTTTAGATAGTAGAACTGAAAAGAAAATTATGGATAAATTATTCTCTACATTCGGCCATAAAAAAACATTTATTATTGTTGCTCATCGCATTTCCACCCTCAAAGATACTGATCGGGTGATAGTTTTTGAAAAAGGGGGTATAATTGAGGAGGGTACGTTTAATAATTTGATTAAAAATAAGGACTCTCATTTAGGTCAGCTCTACGCATTACAGAGTGGAACTTAGAAATGTGCCTGCGGCGTACCTACTAGTGCCGCTCGTAAGATAGAACTATGACTCTCAAAAAAACTCTCACTGCATTGATCGCAAAAAAACTGAAAGTTAATCCATCATCCATCCAGCTTGCACTTCCTCCTTCGGATGATCTTGGAGATATCGCACTTCCCTGTTTTTCATTTGCAAAAGAGCTGCACAAATCACCGGTAGACATTGCTGCGGAATATGCAGTGAAACTGCAGAGTGGAGTTATTGAAAAATCCGTGCCTGCGGGACCCTATATTAATATTCACCTAAAGCACCATGTGCTTTTTCAAGATATTCTCAAAAGGACGCTACAGAAAAAAAACAAAAAATCCATTGTCATCGATTATTCTTCGCCGAATATTGCAAAACCTTTCGGTGTTGGGCATTTGCGCAGTACCTTTATCGGGGAATCATTAAAACGAATCTATGCTGAACTTGGATATACAACTATTGCCATCAATCACCTTGGTGATTGGGGGACGCAATTTGGCAAGCTCATTGTTGCATATAAAAAATGGCCACGATCTCTTGCTAAACACCCCATTCGCACACTCTATGATCTCTATGTAAAATTTCATGCGGAATGCGAGAAACATCCCCTTCTCTTAGACGAAGCCAGACTCTGGTTCAAAAAACTTGAAGGCGGCGATAAGGAAGCGACAAAACTTTGGAAACTTTTCCGTTTGCTTTCCGTCAAAGATTTCAAACAACTCTATGCTCGACTTGGGTGTTCGTTCGATTCCTATGATGGCGAAGCATTTTATAACACCCGGCTCGATAGTGTGATTAAGCTTTTGAAAAAGAAAAAGCTTTTACAGCGATCAGAGGGTGCAGATATCGTTGATCTTTCAGCCTTTGGATTGCCGCCGGGGCTTATCTGTAAGAGCGATGGTACCTCACTCTACCTCACACGAGATATTGCTGCAGCACTCTATCGGCACGAAACCTATCGTTTTAGCAAAATGCTGTATGAAGTAGGTGCAGAACAGGAGTTGCATTTCAAACAGCTTTTTGCATTACTGGAACTTATGGGCAAACCATGGGCGGATCGTTGTGTTCATGTCTCTCATGGACTTTACCGAATCGATGGCAAGAAGATGTCTACACGAAAAGGAACCATTATGTTTGTGGAAGATTTAATCGATGAAATCAGAAATGCTGTATTGAAGGTTATCAAGGAGAAGAATCCAACACTCAAAGATAAACTGCAAATAGCAGAGAAAATTGCGTTATGTGCAATTATATTTCATGATCTCAAAACTGACCGTGAACACCCCGTGGAGTTTAACATTGCCCAAATGACTGACTTTCAAGGAGAAACAGGCCCCTACATCCTCTATACCTATACACGACTCAAAAGCATTCTACAAAAAGCACCATCCCCTAAACCACAGCGAACAGCATCGCTTCTAACCGCACTTGGAAATGAAGAACATTCGGTGATTATCCAGCTGGCGCATTTTAGAGATGTACTTGAAGATGTCATTGCTGCCAATAAGCCGGATATCCTGGCAAAATACCTCATGACATTGGCAAAGAAAACAAACACCTATTACACGCATAATCGCGTTATCCAAGGCAATGCTACGATTCAAGCAATGCGCCTTTGCGTTATCAAAGAAATTGCTGCAACGCTCAGGAAAGGCATAGAACTTCTTGGCATGCCGATTATTGAGGTGATGTAGTAGGAAGAATCAGCGAATCAAAAATCGTTCGATACAGTGCTTCAACGCGCGAATACTGCACCTCTCCCAATGATGCATAGTTCGCCAATCCCGGCCCTGCGTTTATTTCGATTATCGTAGATGGAGCGACGCAAGAACCATCTCCATCAATAAGCATATCCAAACCGCAGAGCGTAAGACCCATATCGCGTGCACACTTTTTTGCGCATGCAACAAATGATTCATGAATAGTTTCTGTTACGTCGCGAATATCTCCGCCGCTTGAGGAATTTGCATTGCCAAGAAGCAAGAACATTCTTCCCTCCTCAAGAATGGAATCGAACGAAAGCATATTCCGACTTAGCGACCATGCAATGCGCCTATCGTGTACATCGAGTGTTGACTGCCGACCAGATTGATCAAGGCACATCTTTTTTTCTTGTAGCAATTCTCGAATGTTCGACCTGCCATTACCGCAAACGTTCAACGGCACGCGTTTATACGCACAAATGAGCTCACCTTTATAAATGACCATACGGTAATCCCTCCCGGTGCAGTAGCGTTCAATGCGATAAATATCTACCCATTTGTCGAGGTCATGCAGACTTGCGTCAAATTCTTGCTTAGAGTGAATTTTCCATACTCCCCTCCCCTGGCTTTTGCTATTCGGTTTAAGAATAATCGGCAAACCAAGCTGTTGAGCATAGCTCCACGCAGCTTGAGAATCTTGGTCGCTTCCAAGATAATCGGCATAGGCACGAGAAAAAAATGCTCTTCCTTCGGGAACGCTATAACCCATGGTTTTCAAAAAAAATAAAGCATAGGTTTTGTCACGGGCAATTTCGGTTGCTCCAGCGCCATTTACACCATCAATATGCGTACTCACATAGCGCCTATCTCCACTAGGAAACACCAACTGAGCAACGAAGCGATACATCGGCTCAACAAGCATTTCTATGCCTTGCTCTTTGGCAAATTTTTCAAACAAAGGGGTAACAAAAGAAGATTTCATAATCTGATTTAAGAACTTTAAGCTATATAGATATTCTTTCGAATATCTAGCGAGAGCATTAGACTGTATGAAGCGTGCTTACGGGAAGGAGTGAGCGTCTGTTTGAATCCGAGAAAATCGAGGATGAGTTATGCGAACGACCCGGGACCCGTAAGTCCTTCGTACACTAATGCGGAAGCGTTATAGAGAAAGAATATCTATGTAGCTGAAGTTGGTCGTATTATTTCTTTACCGACAAAGGGTACTAATACTTTAGGCACTCTCACACTACCGTCTTTTTGTTGGTAATTTTCTAAAATGGATATAAAAATACGCGGAGTCGGAAGTGCGGTATTGTTGAGCATGAATACCGGCACATTTTTGCCTTCACTGGTTGTATATTTCACGTTCAGCCGGCGCGCCTGCCAATCCACAAAATTTGATGCGGTGCCAGTCTCGCCATACGAGCCTTTTCCCGGCATCCATGCTTCGATATCAAAGGATTTGTATTTGCCGGGAGCCATGTCGCCGGTACAGATCTGCAGTAGTCGGTACGGCAATCTCAAATCTTCATGAAGCTCCTTTGCATTCTGGACCAGTTCATTAAGGATGCGGTCGCTTTCTTCAATATCTGCCCTACAGAGGACGACTTGCTCAACTTTCATAAATTCATGGACGCGATAGATTCCTTTCAAGTCCTTGCTATAACTGCCGATCTCGCTGCGATAGCACTGGCTAAAGCCCGTAAAGCGAAGCGGTAGATCTTTTTCTTTCAACACTTCATCCGCATGGTACGCCAATAGTGATGGCTCTGCGGTGCCGATAAGAAATTTTTGCTGGCGTTTCCCTTCACGGTCTTTTTCTCCTGAAGCAAGCTCATAGATCTCATCTGTGTCTTCATCATAGGTACCGCCTTTAAAATAACCGCTACCAAATAATACAAATTCTTTTGCAATTGTCGGGGGAATCATCAATTGGTATCCCTTTGCGGCAAGCTTCTGCAGGGCATACATAATAAACCCCATCATCAACAGCACGCCATCCCCTTTTACATAGTATCCACGAAAACCGCTCACTTTCACACCGCGTTCCAAATCGAGAATGCCAAGATCTTTACCAAGCTGCACATGATCCTTGGGAGCGAAATCAAACTGTGGCAGCTCTCCATGCCGTTCCACTTCAACATTATCTTCTGACGATTTTCCAATCGGCGTATCGGGAGACGGAATCGTAGGCACGCGAACCATGAGCTCTTCAAATGCAGTATGTGTGATTGCATACTCACCATCAAGCAGTTCGAGCTGCTCTTTGATGCCCTGTGCACGTATCAATATTGCTTTTTTTTCATCCTGAGATGCCCCAATAATTTCTTTATTAATTGCATTTTTTTGCGCTTTTAAAGATTCAATTTCACCCAACAAGTGCCGGCGTTTTTCGTCAAGTTCAAGAAGCTTGGAAACATCAAGGTCAATACCCTTATTGCGTGCTGCCATTTGAAGCTCCTGGGCGTTTTCACGAATACTTTTGATATCTAGCATATAGTGGTAATGTTACTATCAACGCAGTACTGCATTGAATTTTTTTTCAAGAAGAGCAATAGCTTCGATATGGGCCTTGTCCGCTTCTGCGGCAGCAAGAGTGCGCGCCGAAGAACGATAAGTAATATGGAATGAAAAGCTTTTTTTACCGCTTCCCACTTGCTCACCGCGATAAATATCAAATGGCTCTACGCTCTCGATCAGAGGATGGGCGGAAGTGAGCATTGCCGATACATCCGTATAGCGTACACCCTCATCGAGTACAAATGTCACATCTCTCAGTACTGCAGGATATGCGTGCGGCTGTTGAATGCTACGATCGTGGCGCGGCAAGGAGTGCACAAGCGACAAATCAACTTCGCAAGCAACAACATCACGTTCAATGCCAAGTTTTGCACATACTGACTTGTCTACGACAGCAATCGATCCAATGCGCGCCGTATTACAATACAGCCCAACACCTCGGAAGTGCGATGACCAAGCAAGGGGTTCACTCAACACACGTGGAGAAATATCAAATCCCCTACACCTCAGCACCGACACAATGACACTCTTCAGAAAAGCAAATGCCTGTGGATCGCGAGGTAATGAAAGAACGCATGATAAATGGTAGGGTTGTTGCAATTCGTCGGTGAATACTCTCGCAATTTCGAATAATGCAATGCGTTCATGTCGTTCCTGATTCTTTTCAATATCTTCCAACAAATTTGGGATGAGGCTTTTACACAGATAGGGACGTTCATCAGAATAAGGGTTTGAGAGCGTGATGTGTTCCTCGGGCACATACCCGCCGGCACGAAGCACAAAAGGAGTGACAAATGCGTAGTTATGCACTTCATTAAAATGGTACTCAGAACTCAACTGCTGC
The DNA here is from genome assembly GCA_038065255.1 of Patescibacteria group bacterium. Taxonomy (NCBI): domain Bacteria; species Patescibacteria group bacterium. Next base: position 131,519 of record JBBTRI010000006.1, on the reverse strand, counting down.
TTAAGCGCCGTAACAAATAAAGAAAAGGAATTGTTTTTGGGCATCCGCGAATACGACGGCGGCACTACGGACGGAATGCTGTCATAGCCTATCAGACGAATAATTTCTTCAATGACGTCCTCGGGGATACTAATATCTTTCTTTCGAAAACTGGGAACAACCACACTATACGCCAACCCCTTCTTTGTTAATCCAAAACCCAGACGCTTAAGCAGTGTTGCTGCTTTAGACTGTGGAATACGCATTCCAAGTTTTGATTCTATAAGAGCATCTGAGAGGGTGATGGTAAGAGGTTTTTCTTTTTGTGTAAAAGTATCACACACCTTACTTACAGCCTTGCTTGAAGGAAACAAAAGGGAATAGAGCTCACACGCTCTACGCAATGCTGTTTCGGTGAGTAACGGATCGAGATGCTTCTCAAATCTTCGCGAACTTTCAGAAGCAAGCTTGATCGCTGAAGATGTCTTTCGAATCGAAGATGCATTAAAATGAGCTGCTTCGAGAACGATGGTTGTTGTCGAATCATCAATTCCGCTTTTCTCACCACCCATGATTCCCGCAATCGCCAATACATCACTACTCTTTGCAATAAGTAGCATTTCCGGCGAAAGTACATACTCCTTTCCATCGAGCGCGCGGATAGATTCCCCCTTCTTTGCACGGCGAACGTGCAGTTTTACATCTCCATTCTTTTCTTTGATACGAGCATAATCAAATGCATGCATCGGTTGTCCGTATTCAAGCATTACATAATTCGTCACATCGACAATGGCATTGATGGGGCGCACACCGCATGAACGTAAACGTTGCTGCATCCAGGAAGGCGAGGACATTGTAGACACACCCTCTATTACTACAGCCATGTACCTCGTACACAATTTTTTCTCTTCTACGGTACAGCTGAGTTTAATCTGTGACGAGGATTTGATGAGTGGAATTTTTTTATCAGAAAAAGGTACTTGCAACACAGCGCCCAATTCACGCGCCATACCGCGATGCCCCCAGAGATCCGGCCGGTTGCTTAATGATTTATTATCCACATCAAAAATGGTATCCGCCGCTCCAAGCGCATCAGTCAGTGGTGTTCCCGGCTTTACCGAAAGAAAAGAAAGGTCAAGAATTTCATGTTCACTCGTTGCAGGATACCGATCAGACAATCCTACCTCGCTTGCCGCACAAATCATGCCTTCGCTTGTAACGCCCCGTATTTGAGTCAATGTGAGCTCAACAGGCTCTCCCTCGCCGTGCCAACGTACATGACTACCGGGCAATGCTACAACAACCTTCATTCCAACGCTAAGATTACTTCCGCCACACACAATAACAAGGGGTTGTTGTTTTTCTGAAATGCGCGTCATGACAAGACGCAATCGATCTGCATTCGGATGGGGTTTGAGTTCAACGATTTCTCCGATAACAATAGCGTTCCAGTCCTGTGAAGCGCCTTTCTGTATCCGCTCTACCTCAACAGTACAGAGTGAAAGCCGCCGAGCTATTTCCTCATCCGAAAGATTTTTTGGTAGTGCTACAAATTCCTGTAGCCACTCTTTAGAAAGAAGCATAGGATTAAAATTGTTTCAAAAAATCAAGATTCCCGCTTTGCAGCAGTCTCACATCCGGAATGGCATATTTTAGCATTGCAAGGCGCGTGAGGCCAAGACCAAATGCAAGTCCTGAAATATGCGCGGGATCCAACCCTCCTTCACGCAAAACATTCGGATGGATCATGCCCGCGCCGAATATTTCCAAAAACCCCGACTGCTTGCATACGCGGCACCCCTTGCCCGAACACAGCATGCACGTTACCTCCCCTCTCACACCCGGCTCCACGAATGGATAGAATTTCGGGAGCAATCGAAGTTCAGTCTTTTGTCCATACAAGTAACGCGCCACAGCTTCGAGAATGCCCTTGAGATGGGAAAAGGTGATTTTCTTTCCCACAACAAACCCTTCAAGTTGATAAAACGTATGTTCGTGCCGCGCGTCGGTTGCTTCATTACGAAAACATCGCCCGGGAACAATAGCTGAAAGCGGCGCACCATACTCACGCATTGCCCGCACCTGCACGGCAGAAGTCTGTGTGCGCATCAGCATACCGGGGTGATCTTTGATATAAAACGTATCTTGCATGTCCCGTGCAGGGTGATCGGCTGGAATATTCAACGATTCGAAATTATAGTACTCTGAATCAAGCTCGGGCCCATCTAATACCAAAAAGCCAAGTTGGGTAAAAAACATCTCGAGTTCTTGCTGAATATGTGTAATGGGGTGTAATGACCCTCGTGCCCTTTCTCCAATATAGGGTTCTGTAGCATCAAAGGGAGTTTCGCCTTCGCTACGTTCAATAAGGCTTGCTTTTTTTTCCTCGAGCGCATGCAGAAGAGAGTTTTTTAATTCGTTTATTCGATGTCCGATGGATTTTTTTTCTTCGTCCGGTAGTGACTTGATGGATTTCAATAAATCAGTTATCGTCCCTGTTTTTCTGCCAAACAGCGTGAGTTCAAGCTGTTCAAGCTCCACAGTGCTTGCCGCACGTTCTAGTGAGCTAAGCGCATCAGACTTGATTTTTTCAATCATTGCCGCGTTCATACGCTACCTCCAAGCGCTGTGTGGGCATTCTTACGATACGAACAATAATCACACTGTGCAGATGGTGTCGGGGGCTTGGCAGACAGAAGTGCACTACGAATGCGTTGAAGTGTTGGCTCTACCCATGCATCGCTGCCGGTATATGGAATGACGGAAATATCAAAATCAAGCTTGGCATTAAATCCATCACGGTCTCTCCTGCCATTACAGTAGACAAAATACCCTGTCGGTGATACGGCAAAACCATTCTGGCGTAACAACCATTGATAAAACTCCATTTGACGCTTGTACCCCCCCTGCCATTCGGCATCTATTCCCACTTGGCTATTCTTACTTGTCGCCTTGTAGTCCACAACAATAAGCTCCCCGCTTGGCACTATCCAGAGATCATCAACTGCGCCTGTCAATATGAAATTAGTTGTCACGTGATGATGTTGTACTCCTTTAAAATTCTCTCGCCAAGTATCAAGCTCTTCATGGGCAAACGGTAGTGCATCGATATCATTCTGTTCCATGAGGGGGTGGCGCTGTCCAAGCGCACGATAATAATCGAATTCTTTTTTCAAAAGGTGGTCTACGGCCGAGTTTAAATTGAATGGAAAACCAGCCGGTTGGGAAACTCCCAACCTGCGATCGAGATAAAAACAGTGGGGACACTGTATAAAGAGCTCAATTTTTGAGCGTGATAATTTATAGGGATCTTTCGACTGTGGGTCAAAAAGCGTTCGCTTATAGGGAAATGCCATAGAATTACTTAGATATGTACTAGTGTATCGGATTCGTTAAGAAATATCAACTATCATCCCTGTGTGAAAAATGGTAGAATAGGTGTGTATGAAAACATTCTATGAAATGTACCAGGATGCCTACGCGAAAGAAGCGTCGGACATCCATCTTATCTATGACAAGCCCGCGCAAATGCGCATCCACGGTCGACTTGAAGACGTTGATGACTATAAACTCACCGATAACGACATTCAAGAACTCACTGATGAGATTTTGACACCGCGCGCCAAGGCGCAACTCAATGAAGTATTTGATGCTGATTTTGCCCATGATTTCGGCAAGAACCAGCGCATTCGCGTGAATGTCCATTTTGAACGCAAACATCTTGCCCTTACGGCACGCATTATCAAATTGGAAATTCCTTCATTCGATAAAATACGTCTCGGCAAATTTGAAGAAAGTCTTACTCAGCTCAATAGCGGGCTTATTTTAGTCTGCGGCCCTACCGGATCCGGAAAGTCCACAACACTTGCGGCAATGCTCGACCGCATCAACATCGATCGGCACTGCAAAATCATTACTGTTGAAGATCCGATTGAATACGTTTTTGAACACAAAAAATCCGTCGTTGAACAGCGTGAAGTCGGCATTGACTCCCCCAATTTCGGTATGGCGTTACGCACGGTATTCCGCCAAGACCCCAATATCATCATGGTTGGTGAAATGCGCGACAAAGAAACCATCCAGGAAACACTGCGTATCGCTGAGACCGGCCACTTGGTGTTCTCAACGCTCCATACATCCAGCGCTCCAGCGACGATGCTTCGTATTGTGGATATTTTTGAGCCGCATGAACAGCGCCAGATCAAAATCCAACTCGCAGAAAACCTACGAGCAGTCGTCTTTCAAGAACTTGTACCTTGTATACCTGAAGGCCGCATCGCCGCACGGGAGATTCTTATCAACAATAGCGCTGTAGCAAACATTATCCGCACGGGAAATTTTGAACAGCTTGATACCGTCCTTCAAACAAGTTCTGAAGAAGGCATGGTAACAATGGAACGCGCCCTCGAAACGCTTTATCGGGATAAGCTGATTACCAAAGAAGTATACGACAAAGGCCGCGGCTATGCGCGGCAATATGCGTATTTTTAGTATGGATACTTTTTTCTTTTATTGATCCTGCATCATCTGGTCTTGCTGGCTGCCCTGATGGGAATATTTTGCTATATCATCCCACCCCTGCGGCAAAGCAAATTCGTCTTCCGTTTTCCCCGAACCGCCCTCACGCAACTGATTGAGCGCCTCATCTATATCGCGCCGCGCATCGAATACATCCTCCATAGCAGCTATGAGATCTTCAGGATCAACATTCTTCTTGCCTGCAAGCCCCTTAAGCGTGGTATAGTCATCGTTAAACTTGGTATACGAATCGCTTAAATCTTCGCTTGGAAGTTTCTTTTTTAAAGCGCGTCTTTTTTCATTTTTCACATCTGTTGCAAGGCGTTTTGCATCACGATCAAGATTTTTTAATTCCCTCGAAAAGTTTGCAGCCATCTGTAATGCACGTTCGCGGTCAAATACGTCATTCCGTTTATCCTCAAAATCATCAATAGTATCCATCGCCTTTTCTATATCCTGCGATGCCTGATCCTTTGCGTCTTTAAGCAATGTTTGTAGCGTTGCTAGATCTGCTCTCTGCTCATTAAGTGAATCAGTCAAATCTAATTTACCCTTTTGAATATTCCTCTCAATCTTTGCAAGCCTTCCAGTGATGCCTTTGAGGTCTTTTTCGCGCTGAGTCATTCCACGACAGAATTGGTCATACTGCATGAGTTGGCGCTGGTTTTCGGAAACAGTCTGCGCAGTTTCACCAATTTCTTCAGGAGAGAAATCAAGATCTTCTGCCTTTGGATCTAAATTTTTTACTTTAGCAACAGTATCTTTGGCATTAGTAACAGCAGTCTTCATTTCTTCAAAATTTGGTGAAATGCCGCATTTTTTTACCGATGTCTGGACTTTTGTAATCTGCTTGTCAAAATTCTTTACCATCATTTCAAATGGCTTCATGTTGCTTTTCATTTCTGTGACCATCCGAGAGAAAAATTCCTTACCGGGTCCCTGCATCATTCCCGGACCTCCCGGCGGCATCTGTCCCTGCCCACCGCCCTGTTGCTGTCCACCGTACTGCTGCCCTTGCTGTCCCTGTTTGCCTCCGTACTGTCCTCCTTGCATATCTTGTCCACCTCCCTGCATCATTCTAGGATCCTGTCCTCCTGGAGGCATTTGCCCTTGGTACTGCCCTTTTCGGGAAGGATCCATATTTGGATCAAATCCTCCGGGTGGCATCTGTCCCTGCTGACCACCCTGCTGCTGCCCACCGTATTGCTGTCCTTGTTGACCCTGTTGGCCTCCGTACTGTCCCATCATGCCCTGTTGTTGATTGGGTGGCATTTGCCCCTGATATTGGCCCTGTTGTCCGCCCTGTTGCTGATTAAGTTGCCCTCCCTGAGGTTGTTGAAGTTGTGCAAACGTAACTGTAGCACTTGCAAAAATACCGAACAACGCTACTACGAGCATGAGACGTGAAGTCATAGAAAATAATTATAAATTATAGTGTTAGTATACACCTATTTATATGCCACAAACAGGGGATTGTTATTATCCCCTGTTTTATGCCAATTAAACTATGCGATTACTTGACTCCTACTGCACTATTCATTGCTTCCTGGACAAAATCCGCAAACCCTTGCGGATCTTGAGGAATAGCATTTCCATGAACTTTTCGTGTCTTCGTGAGAACTTGGGCAAACTTGTCCATGCCAAGTTTTTTCATTGGCTCAGGAAGATTCAAGAGAAGATCTTTCAATGCCATCTTAAGTGCTTTTGGCTCGAGGACAGAAGTAAGTTTCTTTACATGCTTGTCGGCTTTCTTCTGTGCTGCTGCCGTACTTTTTGCAGTTTTTGCTCCCTTCATAAGACCAAACTCTCCATCTTCGGAAGCATACCGTTCTTCAAGAGCTTCTGAAGCTTTTTCTATTGCAGCCATCAATGCTTCTTTCTTTTCGGCTTCTTTAGCAGCCTTCATTGCAGCTTGTTCTTCTTTGGTCGGTTTTGCTTTTGCTGGTTTTTGAGCGGGAGTTGCTGGGGTAGCCGGAGTAGCCCATTGAGCAGGTATAGAAGCTTTTGCTTTTATAGCTTCTTTTTGCGCCTTCACTGCCTGCGTAACAAGTTTATTGACTGCGGCTCTCGTTCCGGGACCGATATTGCCAAATGCTTTCTGGCCCGGTTTGGAGATCTTATGCGCAACTTGGAAGGACTTCACGGCAGAGAGAGTTTTTGCATCAACAACGCCATTGATCGCTCCCTTATACAAACCTTCGGCCTTCAGTACTTGCTGGAGCGTCTTCACATCAGCGCCTTTTGAACCTTTTGCAAGTGATCGTGTAATTGTTGAGAGGGCTTTTACTTCAGAGAGTGCTTGAGCAACTGGCGCAGCCTGTGGAGCCGGCTTTGGCGCTACTACTACTGGAGCCTGTGCGGCAGGCGCTGGAACTGCTCCAGCGGCCTGCGGCGCAGCTTGCGCAGGAGTTTGCTTCACCGGTTCAACGATTACTTTTGCTGCCGCTGTGGTAGTTGTCGATGTTGCGCTACCGCCAGTGCCACCCACGATTGCCGTACCGCCGCTTCCACCGGATGATCCGGCAGATGCTGCCGTTGCAGTGCTTGTAGTATTGGTTACAGCTGCGGACGCTTCCGACTCACCATTTGCATTATGCGCGGTTATCTTGTAGAAGTAGCTGGTATTATTTGCCAGTCCGGTATCTACATATGAGGTTGTTGTGCCGCTTCCAACTGTCGGATCCGCTCCGATACGTGGGAATTCTCCATTTGCCGATGTGCCTCGGTAAACAGAATACCCTGTAGCGCCCGCAACAGCCGTCCATGTGAGCGTGAGTGATGATGCTGTTGGACTACTCACGGCTAAACCTGCAGGTGCTGAAGGAGCTGTTGGATTTGTCTTGACCGTCGGAGCATAGAGCGAAAAGTGAGTTGTTTCGGCAGAAAGCAACACATTATCGACATTAGATAGATCTTCGCTTGGATTTGAAACAAGATTGTTATTCGCATCCCTATATGTAATCGTCGTAGGTAATGACGTCCATTGGCCGAGCGTATCATCAAATAACGAAATACTCATCTTGTTGACTTCGGATTTAGTATTGATTGATGAGTCTGCTGCTGATGCTGAAGCATTAAGCTGCACCTTAGTGCGCTTCAGTTGCACTGTTGCTGCACCGGTTAATTTAGTTACCGGCGAACCGCTCGTATCTTGAGCCGTGATTTCCGTTGCTCCTCCCACCACTTTTGCCGTATCCGTACTGCTGAAGTTCGTCGTTTCTTTAATTTGGAGATTTGTTGAAGTATTGGTCGGTAATACATTTGCACCGATGATCAAGCTTGTGCCGGTATTGGTATCTTCAACATTTGTTCCAACCGTTGAGGACACCGTCTGCGAAAGCGGCGCCTTTGTCGCTATGGTTTCAGTGAGAGCAATATTTTTTCCATCAACTGCAACAGTAGTCACGACAACCGGGTTTTGGGCAAATCCTTTTTCTTGGTAACCATCATAGTTGGCGGTAACATCCCAAGAACCGGCCTGCACAGGCAATATGAAATTGCCTTGATCGTCAGCCGTTGTTCGTGCAGATCCACCGCCTTGTCTTCGAGCATATACACTTGCTTTTGTAGCATTAGCTCCACTATCAGACCCAAGCCTTACTCTGCCGGAAATGGAAAGTGTCGCTTTTTGAATGCTCAATGCAAGATTTATAAGGTCGACATCAGCTATTGCCGCCGTAACGGCAATCGATTGAAACGCATTCAGATACCCCGACTTTGACACATTCAAGATGTAGGGTGGTTCGGTTGGTAACACATTGGGAACGCGCACAGTAAAGGTACCATCTGCGGCTGTTGATGTTGTATTGAATACATGGGTTGCCTCATTGAATATCTCCACACCGGCTTGGGCGACAATTTGGTTATTTGCATCACGCACCGTACCACTGACTGTCCGTTGCGCCGGTAAGGTGATTGTCAGACTCTCATTGCCGGTAACTGTAAGCGTTCCAACTCCGCCTGCAACCACATAGGTGGTATTCCCATCAGTAGCGGCAATATTCGACGCTGAAACTGAAGCATTCCCCATCATTACATCAACAGTATAATCCCCATTCGGAACTGCGGCTTTGGGCACCGTACCATTAAAGATACGGATCGGCACGATCATATTACCCGCTGTCTTCAGTTCAATACGCCCATCACTCACCGTACCGCCGGCGAACACGAATGTTATAGTACGTAGTGCTGCAATTCTGAAATCCTTATTCGGAACATCATCACTGACATCGAATAGAGGAAGTGGTGGCAGTTCTCCACCGAGATCAGGAGAAAACGCCTTAACGCGATAACCGCTGCCCGTCGGAACCTGAATAGTGTATGTGCCATCAGACTTGGTCGCATCGCGATTGAAATAACCACCGGGACCGACGATCTTTACCATGGTATTTGCCAAGCCTTCATTGGCATCATATTGTAAGTTCCCATTCGTATCTTGATAAATACGACCGGATACTTTTTTGTACGATCGGTTACCGCCCGATGCCGAGAGATCCTGATTTGTTTTGTCCGCATTGGTGACCGTAACCGTAATTTCTTGAACCTTACCAAAACCATTGATAACCGAACCAACGTTCCATGTTCCGGGACCTACATAGATAGTATAAACACCGCTTGCATTGGTCATGCCATTGGCATGCCCCGGTCCGTCTGTTCTATATGCATACACAGCCGTGTCTTTCATAACGCTTCCGGTTGAATCGGTTATCTTTCCTTGGATGCTGAATCCTGCTTTAATCGGCTTGAGAATGAATGTTGTAGCAGCTGTTACCGCCGACACTGCCGCTGCGCCGTCAATGACAAGATAATCTGTAACCGCCGATGTTACGTTGACATTGCGCGGGATAGACGGCTCCATGCCGAAAACATAGGCTTTAACGTCATATGAATCAGGTGTTACATCCAATGTAAATGATCCATCAGCTCCGGAAGTCGCACGCGCTTCACCGCTCGGCGAAAATGCCTTTACTTCCGCGCCAACCATAACATTACTTACATTGTTCGGGTCAACAACCTTGCCTCTAATTTGCTTTGTTGCATTCGTCAGAGCAAAGGGAACGGTACAGCTCTGAACCCCGCCTTCACGATTGCACGCCGGATTCTGTGCGCTATCAACATTAACACTGATATGAGCCGGCGGCCGATAAGACGTTTTTGGCGGAGGTCCCGAATATTGACCAAACGGAATTCGTGGTCCGACACCAATAAACCACTGATCATCCGAAAGCCGTATTTGTGTTCCGGCACCATTCGTACCATCACCGCCAAGCTGCATTTGCTTCAGGCGCCTCTGCCCATGCATGGAGTTGGCAAAGATATCCAATAACTCATTCGCCGGGCCTCCGGTAATGGTTATCGTCACAAGGGTACCTGCTGTCGTTGTATTGGTCATCGGTAAATCAGCAGTTGCATTTGCGTTATTCACAAAGAGTGGAACCCCTGATCCGGAATATTCATTACCGCCAAGCGTTACGCTTGGATCAAGTCGAACATAATAATACGTATTTGCCTGAACACCGGTAAATGCAAAGGTTGCTGTGGTTGTGCCGCTGAAGTTTGTCGAGGTTGCCGACTTGAATCCGGCTTGCTCAGATTCCAAATAGACCGTTACCGTGCCATTCGCAGCATTCCCAGGAGTGGTGATCATTCCGGTAATCTGCAGCGCTCCAGCCTGCTTAAGAATAATGATCGGACTTGGCGAGATACTTTCAAGTTCACCGCCGGCAAGTGTCGTTATTTTCACAGTATTGTCTGTAGAGCTGTGATCTAGGGCGCTGGAAGTATTTCGAATGCCCTCAAGTTCAAACTCAATAAAATCTATCGGATTTGTACTATTAGTCGGTGGAAATACAACACTTAAATATGCCTTTACAGTTGTTTTACTTACAACAACGATACCGTCATCTGCAAGCCCTCCTTGGGCAGTGCCCGTATCATCCGTATTTGCTCCGCCCGCGCAATTTGTGGTATTTGCAACACTCGCACCACACCTGAATGTGATAGTCCCTGCATTATCGCGATTGAAATCTCGCCAGGTTGGGTGATTCGCACGCTGTTTCGCGCCTGTCACATCAAACCCTTCAGGAAAGATAAGTTGAACCGCCCCACCGGTAGGTATCTGTCTAGTGAGGGGAACGCGTATGATATAGCCGCTCAACTCTCCTGTGGTCTGGTTGTGAGCTATCACTTCAGGCGGGCCTATATGACCGATCGCTTTACCGACCATATTGATATTCATACTTGTTAGTCCGCCCTGGCCGCGCAGACCCAAATCAACCTTATATTCACCAATCGTATTCGCACCACCCGTCAACGTATTATTCATAACTCTCTGACAACGAGAATTACCCTTCATACATACCGTTTGCCCATCCATTAGCGCGCCAAACTTAGCTGCCATGTCAGGATCCATATCGTTTGTGTCGATCGCCATATCTCTCACATCCGTCACTGTCGTGGCAAAGGAAATATAGACTTTCTTATCGCGGATAGTGGCTGCGGCAACCGAGGTCCAATTGGAAATCTTCAGTTCATTATTCGAGGTGAAGCTTAAGGTTGCATTCGCTTCATTGGCAAGAGTGATTGCCGTTCCCTGTGTGGCCGGCTGAAATCCCGGAAAGGGCTCGCTATCGCCATATTTGAGTGTAATGTTATTCTTATTCAAAACACTCTTTGCAAGATCATCTCCGCTTGTTGCCGTATTCATCGGTTTGCTGAATTTTATGACTATTTCTTTGTCATCGGCATTCATGAATTCAATACGAGGAGCAGCTGCTTCAATCGTTCCCGTTACGACTGTTGTTGTGAATTGGCGTGAAACATAGGTTGCCCCTTGCGATTCTGCGACGAGCGCCACTCCATTGCCTCCGACAACACCACTTGATCCTACCGTTGCCCTTACTTCATAGTTTGTCTGCTCTAGAAGCGGGTTTGAGAGAATAAGTTCAACATTTAACGTATTGTCATATTGAACTGACACACCGCTTACCGGAGACGTAGAACCACTCTGGAAAAGTTTAATGGTGTTCGATGATACGCTGTCTTGCCGCAGGGGCTTGTTAAATGAGAGGACAATTTTTCGCATGAACGGCGAGAATTGCATCTGCGCACCGGCTGCCGGATTGACAATAGTTGGGGCTCCCGTATCTGTACCCGTACCGGTTGTAAAGCGCGGCGAGGTGAAATCCTGTCCCACTGTTGAGCCGCTTAACGCAGTCGCGGCAGCGAGCACTCTAACCTCATACTGTGTATTTACACCGAGAGCGCCGCTATTGAAGGTGTTTTTAAGCGTGATGAGAGCGCGCTTTTTATTTGTACTGTCTAGCGAAACAGACTGAATAGCCGTTGATGTAATATCGCTTGGCTGTCCGTTAATAATCTGATAGAGACGAACGGAGTTGATGAGGTTATACGTTTCGCTGTTATCTTTCATATCCACGCTGAAATTCACACTGAGAGGCGTGTTGGTTGGAACTCTGAAAATATCAGGCGGAAGCGGGAAGTTCATCACGCGTGGAATAAGGTCGGGAGCAATTGCCGTACCATTGCACGTGCCGGCAGCAAAATCACACTGATTGGCGGTAAACGAACTCGTAAAGAAACTAAACTTTTTAACACTTTGGAAGCTATGGCTGTCAGGTGTTTCAATGGATACGCCTTGAGCTTTCACGGCGCTTGATAGTACGACAACAATTTTCTTACCCGTACCAAGTGTGTTTTGTCCGGTAAGCGTCCAATTTGCGCGATGCATGGTGACAAGAGAATTGTTTGGATCGGCTGCATCGGTATATGTCCATGATCCACGGTTGGTAATATCAGTAAAAACACCGTTTAATTCTTCATTTACGGTCATATTAGTGCTGCTGATAGTGCCGAAATCCATCTCACGATCAAAGAAGATATCAATTGGTGCAGTGGATGGAGCCTGAGAGTCCGGGCCGGGGAAGTGATGCATGACACGTGGATTGCCCGTAGAACCGCCTCCGCCAATGAATCCACCTCCCTGGTTAAAGGGCATACGGATATCAGCACCGGTTTTACCGAGCGAAAAAGTGAATGGCTGTGGCTCAAACCCTTCTTTAACAGCCCACACAGAACCTCCTGCAGTAAGACCGTTCAAAGCAAATGAACATGCTGCATCATTGGAACTTGTGGCATTGAAACCGGTTCCTTCCATAAATAGAGTCGCCTGGCGAATGGTCGCATCACAGGTGCCGTCCGCTTTTTTCACAGTACCGCTAATCACTCCTGATCCGGCTGCAACGGCAGTCACGCTCAGGGGTGATGCTGCAGTGCCCGTTGATGTTGTGTTTGGACCGTCGCTTGCATCGATATAGAATCGCGTCACTGTGGTTGCTACACCAACTGTTGCTGCAGGAATAGTAAACTTAAAGTAATTCGAACCAACATGGGTAGCATTTGCTGATGTGGTCGGTGTGCAGTTTGCTGCGTTATTACAGTAGAGGACTCGTGCTGTAAGCGCCGGAGTTCCGGTGGGACGGGCAACACGATCAAATACGCGAGCAAACATGTTGAGATCGGCTGATGCGGTTGCTTTTTGAGGTGCTGCAAACTGAATATCCGGAGCTTCATTGTCAGCTATGGTCGCTGTCGTCGTAAATGCTCTGCCAATACCGCCGTCCGGTTTGGATTCCGGCACTCTGTTGGTATCGCCAAGATTCTCACTCGATGCGCCTATGGTTGCGTCCGAATGGGCAATTTTATACGCAAGTATTTTCCAATAATACACGGTATTGGGGCTTAGCGGGGCCGGGCGTGAAGGTGTATTGGCACTGCTTGGATCGAAATTTGCAGCTTGGATGTTGCGGAAACGCGACTCCCCGTATTGAACGGAACACTGGTCGACAAAACAATGACCGGGAATGCCGCTTGGAGCAACCTTCGGGAAGGCATAATCCCACAGAGTATATCCACCCGATATGCTGTCATTAAAGTCATTCCGCGTATGGACAATGAGACGGTAGCTCAGAACAGTCTGATCCGCACTTGGAGAAAATGAGAACTGCGGAGGGATTGGAACATTTGTCGCATTATTCGGCGGTGATAGGGGGTTCAGCCCGACAACTGCGGCACTGACCGTAAACGCATTTGGCCCTGATACAACCTGATTGCCGGTAGTGATGCGCAACTGATACGAAACCTGAGGTACTTGTGCTCCTATTGTAAGGCGGAATGAGAGGTTGGTTGCGCCTGTTGATGCCTTTTGTGAGACCTGGATATTGGTTGCCGAAGCAGCCCCTTCGGTGGAAATGACATTATTTGATCCGTCAAGCAATTCTATGTTGCTAGTTGCGGCAAATGACGTGCTTATGCCGGTCACTGTCACATCCCGCACTGTATTGACGATACCAACATTTGGTTCCACTCGATCAATGCCTGCGATAAACCCACCAGCACCTGGAGTATTGACCGTAAATGTTCGCGTTACGCTTGTTGCAGGAGGGGATGCATTGGCAATAAGATTTCCACCTGCTTCATTGGTCCATGCCATATCCACCGCGCTGCCGTTCAGCTTAAGACCGGTGATGTTGGTATTTGCAGGAATAGTCGCATCGCCTCCGGTCACCATCGCCCAATTGTACACCGTGCCATTGCTCTGCGTTGGCAAGAACATAATATCGCCATCACGTTCAACGAGTTCAAAATTTGACTGGTTGGTGCCGACTATTGATTGCGAAGTGAAATTTAATGTACTGAGATTGGATATCTGGTATTGCTTGGTGGCAAGAAGCGTCTGGCCATTGATTCTGAAATTTTCTTGGTTGGTATTGGCAGCAGCAGTAATAATCCCATGCAGAATGACTGTTGGGGCATCGGTAACATTTCGATAGATAACTTGCTGACCGCTTGATGGAGTATATGCGCCACCGTCAATTGTCCATACTGCTCCGTTATTCACCCTTACAAGAGCAGTATCTGAATAGAACCCAGGATTACTTGCTCGAACAAGATGTACTTGTCCTGTTGCTGAATACGCAGGCAATGCACTGCCATTCACACGCAGTATTGTTGCCGGATTATTTGCGGTAATATTTTCCGCAATTGATACCATACCCCAATCATACGTTGTTGTGGCTGCATTGGTTGGATAGAATACCAGATCGCCAATACGCAAGTTAAGTCCTTGGACGAAATTACCATTTGCTGCAATCGCACTTGTTTCAGGAGATGAACCTCCTCTAAATTGCGTCATCTGATAGGTTTTTTGGGCAAGGAGGAGCGCGCCATTAAGACGGAAGGTGTTTTGATTTGTACGTGTAGCATCTGTGGGTGCAGTTGTCACAATACCCCAGTTCATGGCCGTTGGAGCATCGGTAACATTACGATAAAACACAACGTCACCCACGGCCGGCACATAACCGCCTCGTTGGTATGTCCACGGATTTGCTCCTGCTGCGCCCGTGAGAACCGTTGCCGTAAATGCCTTATCGCGGAGTTTAATGGTAATGGTATTCGAACCTGATGCCTGCGCCGGCACCGTACCGGAAATAATACCGGTATTTGCCGTAAGAGTAAGCCCTAGGTTTGTAAGAGTTGTTGCATCAGCACTTCCCAAAGGAGACCAGCCGTACGGTTGAGTACCTCCGGTTGCCTGAAGCGTCACGGGTCCATACGCTTGTCCCGCCGCTGTATTTGGCAATGTAGAAGTTGTGATTCGCATGGTATTGGCAAGATTCGATGCCGTAGTACCCATGACATTACCCGCAAAATCTGAAATTTTATTTGCTGTAGCGGCTAATGTTGCCGGGCTGCCGTCAAAATCTTCATCGGTAAGATTGCCGTTCATCGTGAGTGTATAAACGGTATCTGAGCGACGCTCAATACTGGTGATTTGTTGAGCAGTACCGCCTCCGTCGACAAAGGTAAACGGATCTGACGAACTTACAAAGGAAAGCGGGCCATTATTCACTTTTTGAACTGATTCGCTAAAAGTGACTTCCAGTGAATTTGTGCCCGGTTGACCGACGATTAATTGTATGGTGGGCACTGTGCTATCTATGACTGCATCGCGACGAACCGTTGTGCTCAATGTCGGAGATGTGGCGCTTGTAGTAATACCAGCGGGTAATAGAAAGGCAGAAAACGTGTTTCCATTTTGCGGAGCTGCTTTTGTCCTTACTGCAATAAAGTATGCGTCTCCGGATACAATTGCTTGAGGTGTTGCAAGCGTCAATGTGAATGATCGAGCTCCTGCAGTTGCCAGATCAGAAGCAGCATAGGAAGGGCTCGCAGCCAATGCAACGGGAGTATTGGTATCGAAGTTCAAATCGCCTTCATCTTTCCAAAGAGTAATGCCACTGGAAGGATCGGTTGCCAAATCAGCCAAATCCGAAGATGTAATAGCCGCAGTTGTCCATGTCGGCGTACCCCCAAGCGGTGAGAGTTGTACTTTTACCGAGGTAAAGTTTTTGGTATTCTCATTCGTTCCAAAACGAACACGAAACAGTGGCAAGTATGCACTGGTGCCTTTCAAAACGACAGGGAAATCCGCTACGGGAATAGCTGCTGTCGCCGCTACCGCTGCCGGGGGTGCTACCGGCGCTGAAGATACGGTGTATACAGGGCTTGTCTGCGGTGTGGGTGTTGCCAACGGCTCATGTAGCGTGGTACCCACATCTCCCGGGGCTATAGTGAGAGAAAAGCTATCGTTTGCCACTGCCGTTGAGGAAGTGCGCGCCACAACATAGAAATCGCTGCCTGCATTATTGACATTGTTATCAGTTGGGAAAAATGGAGCGGTTGCTTCAGTCGGAATCATAGTAACCCTCGTACCATAGAGAGGGGCGGCGGCGCCATTGCCATCGAAACGAATTGCTGAACCATTGATAGCTCCGGCAGTTGTGATGGCATGCCAGTCAAATGCTGTAGGACTTTGCGCATTCGATGTTGCAAGCGCAAAGGTGAGGGTTCCTGCAGTTGTCTGCGTACCATCACTAAATGCCAAAGCTGCTTGCGTTAATGTGGAATCAAGTTTCGAGAACCGATAGGTCTTGTTGTAGCCATTTCCCACCGTAAGCGGAGCGCCATTGATAGCAAAGGTGCCTCCGGTTGTGGACGCATTGGTGACAATGCCCCACTTCGCTGGCTCTGTTCCTGTTTGATACAACACAAGATCGCCTGCCTGCATCTGTGTCCAATTAATAGTTGAGAATGACGTGTATTGGCTGCCTTGCTGAAAACCAATGCGTGCGGTACTTTGGGAAAATTGCGGTGAGAATTTGCCGATGCGATACGTTCCGCTTGCCAACTGTACGCCATCTACGACTGCATTACCGGCATCAAAATTCTGAGATACAACACCCCAACGCGCTGCTGTTGTTCCTGTCTGATAGAGGATAATATCTCCGAGTTTCAATGCGGAAGGAATCGTATTGGTTCTGCCGTTAATGACATAGGAACCGGTTGTTCTCGCACTCAATCGCGATACATGGGCACCGCCGACAAACGTTGGCGCCGCTCCTGCGCCGTCGAGGCGTAGAGCGCCGTCTCCGGAAGGTGCGGTAGCTGCCGTGCCGCTTGTAGTTACCATGTGCCAGCCATATGTATTGGTCGGTGCGCCATTACCGGTGATGTGGGTAAAAAGAGCATCGCCTGCGGTAAGCGTCATTGCAGCTGTTGCAAGTGCTTGAGATGATGGGGCTAATGTGGTAAGGCGGGGACCCTGCTGAACGGATGTAATTGACGAAAGTGCCACTACGGCATCATCAGTGGCATTAAACGTACCAAAGCTCGAGCCGGAAACTTTATTATCTTCATACAAAGCAATACCGGACTGCGCATTGGTACCCAGTGCATTGAGTTCGCTCATGATAAATCCGGTGCCAGGATTGACCGTGACACCTACTTTTCTGACCAGTTCGCCGCCGGTGGAAACAGTATTCAAGCCAAAAACTGCCGTTGGATTGCTTGAGACATTGATCGTTGCAGGACCACCCGCAATATTTGCAGCAGCATTCGTGGTCAACGACGATGTTGTCGAAACAGTAAACACCACAGACGTTGCAAGAGTAGCAAGTGGCGTTGTTGTGCCAAGTGTGGAGTGATTAAGAACAAGCGAGTCGGAAGGAATGCTAACAGTAAATGCATTGCCATTTGCCGCCATGCGCGACGTTCGAACACCGATGAAATAATCTGATTGCGCGTTGTTGCCTGCATCATCCGGTAATACCGCACTCACAGCTCCCGGGGTCAACATAACAACAGTGCCATTAAAGCGAGGTTCCCCTGCGCCAATATCATTGAGGCGGATGGCATTGTTCATGCCAAGCGCACCGCCATTTGGTGTTGTGACAACATGCCAATCGGTTGTTGATGTCATAGGATTGAGTGTTGGCATACCCAAAACCAAATCACCGTCGATCAATGCATAATCAGTCGCACCAACATCCTTACTTACTTGGCCAAAGCCGGTGAATTTGATAAGGCGTGCAAGTGGCACAGTCTCACCGGTAGAAAGCGTATAGCCAATAACCGCATCGGCATTATCGCGATCAAAACCGGTAATGATTGCGAATTTTGTATCGCCGGCAAATGTTGAATTGTTCTGGTACAGTACAATATCGCCGATGCCATAGGCGGTGCGATTTGCGTCCGGTGTAAACTTACTTACCCGATAGTTTCCATTTTGGAGGGGAGTGCCAAGCGTTACAATATCTGCCGCGGTTGCCGAGGTAACAATATCCCACTTTGGAGCACCCATACCTCCCTGATAAAAAATGATATCATTTGCTGCAAAATTAAGCGTTGTAAGATTCACCTCACCACCGACCGTAAGAGTTCCCGTACCGTTTTGGGGATTGAGTTTATTCATTTGACTGCCTGCGGCAACAAGAGAATTTGCCGCACTTAAACCGTCAAGACCAGCCGTGCCTTCGGTAGTAGCATCGGAAGACAGATTACCGGCAGTTGTCACCATATGCCACATATACGAACCGGCACCAACTCGCGCAAATACCGCATCGCCAACAACAACAGCAAGCATCCCCTCGGCAGCATTGCCATTGTCAGTCGCTGTTAAGCTTGGAGTTACTTTGACCAATTGAGTGCTGTTGAATTGTGAACGTCCGCCAAGATCAAATGTATTGCCGACAAAAGTATCTGTGGCATCCGGGGCACCTCTTCCCATGCCGTTTGATTTATCATCTTTAAGAAGGGTAATGCCGGATGTTGCATCATCAGTAATTGGCGCCAAGTCATTGATAGACCCCGCCCCCGACGGATTGACCACCACGCGCATTGCACGAACATTGGGTTGATTCGATTGGGAAAGGTTGAGTTTTAACGCATAGAATGTTTCGCTTGCAGGTAACAGTGTTGTGTTTGAAGTTAGTTGCTGGGCGGCTTGAGCCGAAGTGGTAACAGGCGTGGGTGAGAATGTATAGGTTGGAGTAACCACTGCCGGAATAGCGGCTATCGCGGTGCTAAAATAGGTTGAAGAAATCGAAGCAGTAAACCCATTATTTGCCACTGGTGTTGCTGCGCCCTTTACCACCACAAAAAAGTCTGGTCCCACCTTGTCTGCATCCGTATCATTTGCCGGTATCGCCTGAAGCGCATTTGCCGCCAAAGTAACGCGCAACGGAGCGGGATTTCCAAATGTCGGAACAGAAGTGCTGCTATTAAATTTCAATCGAAGATTTGCATCGCCGTTTACTGTATTGCCGGCTGTCGTTACAACGTGCCAGTTGGCAGTATTTCGCGCAACGGCAGCACCATTAAAGTCGGTATTTGACGTAAGAAGCGTATAGGCAACCGTACCTGCAGTTACATTTGTATCTGCATTTGTTGTTAAAAGTTTTGTTGCATTAACGTAGGCATTCAACTTGGTGATCTGATAGACTTTTGGCGTTGCTGTTGTCCCTGGCGCCAAGGGTACGCCATCTATTGCAAAGATGCCGCTCGTAAGGGTTGCATTTGTCACAACACCCCATTGCGCCTGGCTTGTTGTTGCCGTATCTCGGTAGAGCACCATGTCGCCAGCGGTTAGAGGTGCGGTATTCAATGCGCCGGTTACCGTAACAGCTCCATTTGGCCCAACTGAGTAGCTGCCGGTAACGCCTGCAGCACGACTCATGCGATAGGTCTCATTCGCCAAATTTTGTCCGTCAACAGGAGCATTAGTAGCTGTAAACGCACCACTCACCATGCCCCAGCGGGAAAGTGTCGTACCGCCTGAATAGAGGACAATATCACCGGTTGACAGGGCTGGAGTTGCTCCGCTTGAAAATACTGTTGTATTCGCCGTACCATTGATCGTGAAGTTCCCTGTTGCTTCCGGAGTAAATTTCGAAAGGACTCCGCTATTAACGATCAGAGGGAGGGTTGCCGTATTTTCAAAACGAACCGCTTGATTTGTCATGCCGCCCGTCCCGCCATTGCCAACCTTTACTACGTGCCATGCATAACTCTGTTCGGTGGATGTCCGAGTAAAAACAACATCGCCATCTGTCAATGCATAGGAATTATCGGTAGAAGCTGTCGCAGAAAATGCGGTTGGTGTCAAACGTACCAATTGGCTATTAGTATTAAAAGAGGGCGCAGCCGCAAGTGGCACAGCAGTGTCAGTAGCATCAAATACTCCTTGAGTGCCGCCACCGGCATTATCGGCGTACAGCGCAACACCGGAGGTGGCATCCGTAGCAAGTGCTGCAAAATCCGATGGAGCAATAGTGCCTGTGGGATTAATTGACACAACCACCTGTGATAGTTGCTCGCCCGCGCTCTGAACAGCGTTCAATCCGAGTACAGCTGTTGCCGGAGCAGAAGTGCCTAATACTTGATTTCTGCTTGCAATGGCTGTAGCAGTAAGCGTCGATACGGCAGCATCAGCAGAGAGCGGATTCAGAAACGATGCCGGCCCTAAAGACCAAAAAATAACAGCAACAGCCGTTATTTGCGTAAGAAACTTCTTGAGTGTTATCCGAACATTCATAGGTGAAAAACTACGATTAAAATAGTGCTTCATAGAAAAAGAGAGCTTTTAAAAAAGTTAGGTGCATATATCTTAGCACCTTTTGCGAAAGAATAATTCACTCATAATGTGGATAAGTTTTGAGTTATTTTTTAATTCGCCAATATCTGCCTTTTTGAATGATAAATCCTTCTGATACAAGAGTGTTAAGAATGTCCAAAATCGTACTTTCAAACGATTTTAGATAGTTGTTACTCCTGCATAACAGTATTAAATCGCTCGATGATGCTTTTGCGTGTAGGAGAATGTAATCCAGTATTTTTGCCCGAGCATACCGCCGGGAACCTTCAAATCGCGATTGCTTTGAGTAGTGCCTGCTTTTTTTATTTGGATTTGGAACATCTTTCATTGCCAAAGCGCCATAATCCATCAATGCGCTATACCATGCGTGAGGGTCTTTTTTCCATAGCGCTTTTTGGACAAACGGCATTATCTCAGCATCAGAAACTCCTTCCCTATCCAAAAAAAAGAAGTGTATAAAAATACGTCTGATATTGGTCTCGATAAGCGCGTGGGGCTGATTGAATGCAAAGGTGGCCACGGCCCGAGCAGTATAGGGGCCTACGCCCGGCAGTTGTTCGATATCTTCAACGCTCGAAGGGAAGCAGCCTTTATACTCGCTTAGTATCTTTTGGACACATTTTTGCACATTGAGCGCTCTGCGGTTATATCCGAGCCCCTTCCATATACGCAAAAGATCATGCACGGGTGCATTGGCAAGTTTTTTGATCGTAGGAAATGCGCCTAAAAATTCGGTATATTTCTCTATAACTCGGTCTACTTGCGTCTGTTGCAGCATGATTTCGGAAACCAGTATCCTATAGGGGTCTCTCGTTGCGCGCCATGGTAAGCCATGCCGGCCGTTTTTCTGGTACCAGCTAAGAATTGCTGTTTGAAACTTCTTGATCGAGGGTCTTTTCGTAGACATACACATGCCCTTCGTGAGCTATGGGTTTCCAATGTGGAAATATAAAACTGTTTGATACAACGCGGCTGCCCGGCTTGAGCTCGCGCAAGAGCTTGGGCTCCAGCTTTACCATAAACGCCGGCATAAGATAGGCTGTAATGACATCATAACCGGAAAGGTCATGCTGCATAAAATCGCCAATAATTGCCTGCGCAGAACCGCTAAAACGTTTTCTACCCATCTTCAGACGCGAATACCATGCAAGCATGGGGTTGATCTCATATCCAACGGCATCAGCGCCTTGCGACGCAAAAGCGCATACAATACGTCCATCGCCCGAGCCAAGATCGGCTGAGCGCTGCCCGGGCTTGATATTCGCCAAGCGCAGCATATCTTCCACTGAAGCCTTTCTGCTTGGCACAAATGGCGCTCCAAATAAGGGACTTATGAGAAGGCCAAGCACATAGAGCGTCATGCCGATAAGCACTAGTGTTAACAAACCAAACGTAATCCAGCTGATAATAAGAAGCATATGTCAGAATCTCTAATAGACTTTTTCTTTGATGCTTAAACGTACCATATTTTTTTCATACTTCAAATCAAAATATCAAACACTTTTTGTTTCGCTGTGTGACCTTTTACAAGGGTAATGCGAGACTGCGCAATGCCAATAGAGCCTGCTAATGCACGGATAACGGCTTCATTCGCCTTTCCCTCAACCGGCGGTGTTTTTACCGACACGGCATAGTGCGTGTCATCTATTTGTTTCACCAATTCAACGCGCGCCTTTGTTTTTACCGTTACGGTTATTTTCATTTAATGAATTGCCAGATAGCTACCTATAATCGCGGCGGTTTCAGCACGCAAGATAGTTGCGCCAAGGCTGATGATGGAAAAATTTTTTTCTTGGGCAGCATGTATTTCGTCATTATCCCAGCCGCCTTCGGGACCAATGAATATATTCGCTTGTTTTGGAATAATGTTTTCTTTTTTCCAGTCGGAAAAAAGCGCACCCGCAGGGTGGTAAAAAAATGTGACGTTATTCGAGTCAGCAGCTCGCAGAATTGCATCTTCGAATGAGTATGTGTCGCACAATATCGGAACAACACCGCGGCCGGATTGCTCTGATGCTTCTTTCATAATGCGTGTCAGCCTATCGCCGCTTGGAAGGCCCAATCGTACCGTTCGCCTGCTCGTGATAGGCACTATCTCGCTAATACCGACTTCTGTTGCCTTTTGAACAACCAATTCAAACAATTCTTTTTTTAATAACGAACAATACAGTACTCCATGGGTTCCGGTTTCGTTTGCATTATAGGTCTTCTCAATAATTTCACACACGCATTCTTTTTTGGACAAAGAAACAATGCGGCACCGCACATCATTGCGCGCGCCGTCCGAAAGCATGCATTCCTCCCCTACCCCTAACTTTAATACATTAAGTATTTGGTGAATAAGCTCTGTATCCGCAAGTGAAAAAGGGCTTTGGGAAAAATCAGCATTTTTTATGATAAATCGATGGAATTTCATGTAAAAATGTTATCACAAAAGAAGTTAACAATACATATCCACAAGGGTATCTGCATGGAAGGATCTGCGGACTGCGACGGCAGGAGCCGAAGAAATTTTTCAGCCGAAAAATATTCGTGCCTGACAGGCGGGTACCCGAAGTGGATGATGTATCAATTGCTCTAGAGATCCTTCCCGAAAAAGCTATGCGTAATTTCCTTGACTTTATTAATCGGAATGGAAAAACTGATATTACTCGAACCCTGAACGGTTGCCACATTCACTCCGATAACGGTCCCATTGATATCCAACAGCGGCCCACCTGAATTGCCGGGATTGATTGCCGCATCTGTCTGAATGACCCCTTTAAGCTGCTCGACAAAACCTCCTCCTCCGGCTTGGAGATTGCGGTTGAGTCCGGAGATAATACCAACCGATACGGAATTATTATACTCACCAAGCGCATTACCAATAGCAATGACTGACTGGCCGAGCTTGAGAACATCCGAATTTCCCAATGCCACATGTTTATATGATGCGCCTTCGATCTTGAGAAGGGCGATATCCATAGCAGAATCGCGATAGACCACTTTCCCGGCCTTTTGCGATCCGTCATTCAGCAAAACAGTATAGCTCGCTTGCTCATCAAGAACGACGTGCTTATTGGTGAGAATATAACCGCTTGAAGTAACAACAAACCCAGTCCCCGCTCCCACCTTCTGGCGTTTCACTCCCTTTTGTCGATAACTGGGGACTCGAATATTAAAATCTTTAAAAAACGGGTCATTGCCAAACGGATTGCTGTACACAACCTCAAGCTGCGGTACGTCTTTGGAAATGACAATCGATACCACGGCAGGGCTTGCTTTTGCAACAGCTTCTGTCAGTTGTTCGTCTCTCGACTTTTGCACGCCGCGCACTGCACCTCCAAACTGGAGTTCTTGGAGCTTTTTTTCTGTTTCCAGGAGTTGTTTGCCAAGCGCTTCATCAGACGCAGGCCGCGTGAGTTCAAGAAGTTTTATCTTTTCCAGAGCAAGGGAAAGTTTTTCGTTCAGAAGAGCGACCTGCTGTTCGAGCCTGCCCAACCGATCATCAGATGATTGCTTTGGAGCTGTTTTTGGAATCGCTTGTTTTTTTGCATTGCTTGCGCTTATCGATGGAACCTGGAGAAGCCCTACGGTCCCAACAAATGCAGTCAAAACACAGAGGGACACTATTGTTTTCGTTTTCATATTCATAAATAAAACCTTTTGAAAGTTTACTTTCGTTCACTACTAGTATACCACTTTTCTATGATGATGTCCAATCGAATGCCTTCACCGCATGAGTCTTGATATTGAACTCAATCCCGTGTTTATTTTCCAATAGGTGCCATTTTACTCCAGGCAAAACCATTTTTTCCGATGATACAAAGAGTGTTTTTTTTCTTCGTAAAGCATAGTAGAGGGTAAAATATGATCCGAGATTATATTTTTTCACCAGTTCATTTTCGGGGTTATAATCCCGATACGCCCAAACATGCGTACTATTCGACAATACAATATTGATTGCCGTATACGAGTGGTGCTTGTGGATATACTCTATAAGCTTTTTAAAACATGCCTGTACATCAGCCGTTGTACACTTGGGGCGTGCGTAGAGCAACTGAAGAAAGTAGGAAAAAAACCGTTCCGTATCAGTGGTGCCTTTGATGTTGTCTTTAAAATACGACTTCAACGGGATGCTTTCCGTGCCGTCAACCGACCCATTATGTGCAAATGAGTAGGGGCCAAATACAAACGGGTGGTTATTGCGAGAGGCAACCATGCCATACGTCATTTTGCGCACATGGGCGATGATAGTATCAGGAAGGCGTTTGCCCAAGCGCGGCAATGAATACAAAAACTCCGGATCGCGAAACGCAACTGCTTTCCGTTTTTTTTCATACACTATCTCGCCATTTTTGTAGGCAACCAAACCCCACCCCTCGGTATGTCCCCTCTTGATATTCGGCACAGGAGGAATGACACCGAGTTTAGCGATACGGCGAAAAGCCTTCAGAGATGCGATTGTCTCCTGTTCGGAAAGCTGTCCTGCACATGCAAAAAGTCGGCACATATGCTTCTTATTATATTTGTAATTATAAAAAAGAAAAGATGTCCGAAGACATCATAATGGCTGAGGAGTAAATGTTCGCTCATGCCAGTTTTTGAACTGTTCATACTTATTCCGTGTCCAGAGTGTTAGTCTGCTGTTGGGGAAAAGAACGATAAAGACTATGAAGCAGTCTATAAATAGGAAGTACATCGGAAAGGCACATTCTTCAATTGTCAATGCACCGATACCCCCCCCTGTAATGATTGTTCCCACTGCAAAAGTGCCCCATGCCAGCCTTGATTCTCCTCCCGGTTCGCATGAAGCATGCTCGATAGTGGGAATCGCACCGCAGAAATCTGCGCACAGACTGACGATAAGCGCTAGGAGTCCTGAACCGCTTATAAGCCAAAGGAAAATACTTACAATCGCGCCTACAAGCGAGAACTTATCGATACTTGTCCATCCGCCCTTGCCCCTCCATAATGCTAGGAGCGCAACAGCCGTACATCCAACAAAATTACCGATGGCGAAAAACATGGTCGGCGTATGCGTTGTTAGTGTGGGTAATTGTGAAATGAACGAAAAGGGATCGAATGCCGCATTATTTGCCGATGCATGAAAGATCATGGTAAGGAAGGTGACAATCGACCAGATGATCCAACCTACGCGCGCCGGGCGGGCATGGCTCACGGTCAGCAAATACCAGCAATAGAACATGAATCCAAGAAGCGTTACTGCCCCACCAATAATACCGCTAGTGTAATGAAACAATTCAAGGTTCATTTTAACACTGTGTTCTGCAAGTATTGAATAGTATAAGCTTTTTGTCAACCCCCTTGACCCATTTCTTGTATTTAGAGCTGGATAAGATAGGATATCTATATGAACCTTTCATGTGAGGACAATGAGTAAGGCGCGAGAGAGACCTCATAAAACAGATTTACGAAATCGCCTCCGTACAATCGGCATTATTCCTCCTGATGTTGAAGCTGTAAATCGAAAAATGGATATCCTGTGCCGCATTGCTGGCGGTGAACGACACATCGATCCTGATCTAGCATTTTTTGAAAAACTCTATCAAAAAAGCTTGGGGTTTTGTGCAAAAACTGCCCACTGGAACAGCTATCCAATCGAGGAATTCGTTGTTGAGCTTCCCCCGGTTATTTCCAAGCTTGTTGCACATCTCCAGTCAGCACTGCCCGATGTCAAACTGGAAATCGACCAGCTTGTCGCAGTGCGCCCACAAAAAAAAGTTGCCAACAAGGTGGCAGAGACAATGCTTTTTGCGCGCGATGAAACAGCTCGCCTGGCGCTTGCAGGCTGGTCGGATGTGCTCCAGGACGATCCGGCAATTTATTCCCTGCCGGGCGCAAGCACCAATCGACTCATTGCCTTACTTTCCATACCTGCGCAAGCTGTCAAAGACAGCCGCCGCGTACCCTGAACCGCCGCATGCCAACAATGCGTGCGGTCTTTTTTTGCAGTCAACGGTTGTCGCCGTCTCCATGGAGTGCGTCACGTTCAAGGCGCGAACGAAGTTTTTCCATATTCATGCGCGCAACATCTTCAAGAGAGACACCAAGTGTTGTTGCAAGCTGTGTCAAATACCAAAGCACATCACCCATTTCTTTAACTAGTTCCTGTGTCTGCTCTTCGGTGATGGTGCTGTTGTTGTCGCGAAAGATTTTTTTGACTTTTTCCACCACTTCTCCGGTCTCCCCTGCCAACCCGAGTGTCGGATAGACAAACGGCAATCCAATAACAGGATACGTTGCGGTTTTCTGTGATTCGCGCTGGTATTCTTCAAATGTCATACTCTATTGTTGAATTTTGGGGACGGATACCGGGTCGCCGATCTTAATGTCGTGTTTTTTTGCAAAACCCGAAGCGACTTCGAGAATGATCTGCGCCGGGTGGACCGGCTGGAAAATCCTAGGATATGTATCGGGCGTAAGGCTATGGGAAATATCAATGACTTTTTGATCCTTATCAATCCAAATGATATCAATGGGAAATTTCATATCCTTCATCCAGAATGTATAAAAATCCGGTTTTCGAAGTATATACAGTAAGCCCCGATCCTCCGCAAGACCCGTGCGCCCGCCCAGGCCATGCTCCTGCTGATCACGCGTTTCAGCAAGCTCAACAGATATGGCTGTTGCTTTGATAGTCATGGGATACAGTGTTGGCGTCGGAACAGAAGCACCCCGCACTGGAGATGGCGTTGTCGCTCGTTCCGGATTCAATATCGGCTGGGGGATCACAGGAATTTCTTGCTCTTCCTCCGGTAAGGCATTCTGTTGCTGAATTTTTTGATTTTTCTCATCCTGCTTCTTTTGTATGACTTTTATTGAAGGGGTTTCTTGTTTTACTATTTGAGTATTCGCAGGCTGTTCCTTGTTTGCGCCAGGAATGCCGCTACGATCGTTCTTTCGTAGAAACACAGTATACCCTCCATACCCAATGCCAATAATAACAAGGGTTGCAATAAGAAAAACGAATAATGACTTAAATGATGATTGTTGCTGCTGAGATTGATCCATATCTATACTATTATATCACACCGCGCCCGCTCAAAAAATCAATAATATGCTCGATGACATCTTCGATTGTTTTTTCATTTTGAATAAAAACATACGGGATTTTTGATTGGCGCGCATCAGCATCCCAGCGCTCGCAATCATGCAAGCGCCTCTGAACAGTCTCTTCGCTCTCCCCTCGGTCGCTTAGCCGTTGCCGCAGGATGTCTTCCGATGGGGCAAGAACATAGAAAGGCAGCAATGCCGACGGGGCATAGGCATGGATTTTTGCCAAACCGACAGGATCGATAGTTTTTAAATAAATGCGCTTGGGATCTGTAAGTACTCGATCAAGTGATCCTTTCAGTGTACCGTAATAATCATTCCCGTGTACCTGCACCCATTCTACAAATTTTTCTTCCGAAACCCACTGGAGAAATTCCCCCTGCGACACATGGACATATTCGTCTGGAAAATTCGTCGGCCGGATTTCTCTGGTTGTAATGCTTTCCAGCCATCCAAACAGCGGAAACCGCTCAAGAAGCGTACGGGCAATGACAGTCTTACCCACTCCCGATGCCCCGGTAAACGTAATAAGTTTTATTGCCGTATATTTATGAACCATACTCGTTACCATAATCTATCATTAGAAACGCCTCTCTGTCAAAACGTATAAAAAAAGTCCCTATGAGTGGGACATAATTATGATGGCTTAAATGGTTGTTCCAAAGCAAGGCGCGCCAAATACCTGTCTGCTTGCTGCCAGCCAAGTTCATATACTGGATGTTCTTGCGCTACATGCCGCTCTCTAAGCCGATCCATATACCCCGCATTAAATCCGTCTAGGTGTTGCCTATCAGCGCCGCGGCGCACAGGGCAGTGAAGTTCGTGATTCAAAATTGAACCAAAATCGTCCTGAGATAAGATTGCATGTTGGCATGTGGAGCACTCTTCCATTATATTCCCAGGTGGTCTCTGATCATTTGAATCGTCTGCTCGACCGACCTATCCTCGGTAATAATAGGCACCCATTGAATGCTGCTATCTTTGAGGGGGCTGATCCACGATGAAGACCTGCTGTCGACGACTCGCTTGGCAATTTCATCTTCAGTATCTCTGCGCGCTTTCATTCTCCGTATTATTTCTTCCATTGGTGGCGGAAAGAAGTAGAATGATACAACGGGTCCTTTTGAAAGGTCGCGAATGCGAGGCACAACATCGGGAGTAACAAGAAAGAGAAGGGTTGTATCTCGGTTTCTCTCAAAAAGCGTTCGAGGTGTTGCATAGCGCCCGCTTTCCAATGTGATACTCCACTCAAGTTTGCCACTCTGCTCCAGCTCATTAAATTTCTCAAGGGAAACATGGTGGTATTCACGGTACTTGAATGGCCGTTTACGTTCATATTCGCGTGGCATACGCGTTGTGTATCCACGCGCAAGTTCAATCCTTTGACAAACAGTGATAAGATGCCGTGCAGTTGCAGACTTACCTGATCCGGAAGGGCCGGAAAACGTAATGAATTGTGGCAAGGAACGTTCTGTCACCAGAAAATCATACGCAGAGTACGCACTATTGTCAACTACATATCTTCACAATTCCTTGATAGGCGTCCACTACTACACTATCGCCATCTTTTAATCTCTTGGTTGCTTCTCGTGTTCCGGTAATGCACGGCTTGCCAAGCTCGCGCGCCATAATTGCAGCATGACAGGTGATACCGCCTTCGTCAGTAACAATCGCCCCGGCCATTTTCATACCAAAAATATATGTTGCATTTGTCATGCATGCAACTAAAATATCTCCTTCTTTAATGGTTGCAAGGTCTTCTTTTCGGTGGACTATTTTCACCCGACCCCTTGCAGTGCCCTGATACGCCACAGTGCCGCGAAGCTCAGTCGAATCTGGTGCTTTCACTACAATTTCTGGAAGAACATATCCACTCCTACTGCAAAATGTTTCAAATGTAATATCGGTGCTCAATACAGAATCACGTATAATATATCCGCCAAGACGGTGTGAAATATTATCGAGAATTTTTTGTTCGCCATTCATCAGAGCTTCATAGTCCGACAAGCGAAGGACATGTGATACGCTTTCACCAAAACATTTTTCTCGTAATCTTTGCTTCATATGCCGTTCAACATGCTCGTCAAGATCATACAGGATGCCCTCGGATAACGTACGTGACTCCCATGCGCTCGCGCGCGTGGCAACGAATGCATCACTCACAACAAATATATAAAACGCCATGATTGTTCCTATGAGATCAGAAATTTCTTGTAGATTTTCGCCACTGATAGTATGCAAAAACTCGCGAAGTGTGAAAATGTTTTTTTTAAATTGTTCATTGAGCTTCTCAAAAAGCGCATCGTCATTTATAAGACGTTGTGTGATGCTGTGTTTAAAATGAGAAAAGTCCTGCTCGGTATGATAAAAGTGCACCCTTGTCCCATCGTAATGAAAAATAATCGGATAATCCCAACCGAGAGTATCTGGTAAATACTTCCGATACCCCTTCTCCCATGCTTCAATAGAAAAAAGGCTTAAATCGCGCTTTACGGTCGGACGTAGTTTTTGCATACTATTGTCGAATTAGAACATGAAACTCCGCCCAGGTGTTCGTCTGGAGGAGTTTTTGACGAGTGGCGGCGAGGAATCTAAGCAATGTATCTAGCAAGAACATTGCGGCCCCGACAGATGGATACCTGGAGCGAAGAGTTTTATGTTTTATAACACTGCGAGTGTAGGGTAAGATAGTCATTCGCCTCGATGAGTATTTCTTTTTTTTGCGAGTATGTCAATCGTTCCAAAGCATCTTCATAGGCAAGCCATGCGCGCTCAATAATGTCACCATCCGGATCCGTATATTCTTCCATCTCGTGGCGCACTATTCCAAGAAAATAGGTAACGGTTTTATCATATTCAATACCGCCATAGGTGCAGTGATACTGTTCATTGAACGATACGCCCGGCAGAATATCGCATACGCTTACGCCTCCTTCTTCTTGTAATTCTCTCAGTGCCGTTTGAACTTCAGTTTCGCCCTCTTGCATGTGTCCCTTGGGCAATCCCCAGTGTCCGCTTCGATGGAACACAACAAGATACTGCGCGCAGCCTGCCACAATTTTCACAGCAACAACACCATATGAATGTTCCTTTGGTAAGCTCATAGCCATTTATTTTTCATGAAAACAAGCGTAACAACGCCGGCACTGCCGACGATGAATCCGATAATCCAATAAAATGCTACTGACGAGCCGCTTCCCGGCAGCGCCACATTCATGCCATACAGACTCGAAATCATTGTCGGGATCGTAACAAGTATCGTAAGTGAAGTAAGAAGCTTCATGGTGCGATTCAATGTATTGGTCGTAATAGTGGAATACGCCGCACGGATATTGGCGATTGTTCTCAGATTCGACCGGCACATTTCCATGAGCTGCCCATAATTCAGCACAATGTCTTCCGCCAAATCCTCATCCTGGTCATAGAGAGGCAGAAACTTTCCGGAAAGCACATTTTTGAGAACGGTATGCGTCTGCTCCATAGAATACAAAAAATCGCTTAAAATCCCTTCATAGCGGACAAATTCAACAATATCGTTATTGGTAATACGTTCGAGCTTGAGCATAGACATACGAATGTTCTTGTTCATCTGGTGAAGGTATGTCGTATACGCACTCGTAATTTGAGAAAATACTTGTAAAAATAATTTTGTTTTTTGCGTTGAAAACACATTTTTCATTTCGCGAGTCTGTGCCAATAGCGAACACTCCTGCGTACAGACTGTGAGGAAAAACTGTTCTCCGATAACAATAAGAATCGGCAGCGTTACTGTGTTTGTCGTATCAACAACAGGATACCGCGTAAACACATAGACAATCCCCCGCTCCACCTCAATGCGTGGCGCTTCATACACATCAAGCGCATCATGAATCAAACTTTCTTCAAGTCCGAGGAGTTTTGAAAGCGCTGTAATTTCTTGTAAGGATGGATTCTCAACATTAACCCAAGAACCAATTTTAAATTCTTTGAGTGTCCGCAAACCTTCATCTTTAATATTTCTATACCTATAGGAAATCATACATGCGAATAATAGCCTTCTCGTTTTAAGAGTTCTTTTTTCTTTTCTGTTCCTCCGCCGTTATACCCGCCAAGTGTTCCATCCGATCGAATAACACGATGGCACGGCACACTTTCATCATGATTGCCACGCATGATCGTCCCAACGGCGCGGGCTGCCCGGGAACTACCCGCACGTTGCGCAACGTGTTGATAGGTCATGACATGGCCCGGTGTGATGCCGCGCACAACAGTAAGTACTCGTTCTTTGAAGCAGATCTTCATATCTCATACTATATCACAAAAAAAATATCCCCGTTCATGTTCGGGGACGATTTTCGACGAAAGACTTGAGTGATTCTGTCCAGTTTGACATATCTACACCAAGACTCTCGAGGAGTGTGCAATCAAGTATCGAATCCGAGGGGCGTGGGGCAGTTTTCTTTGGAAGTCTGTTTTTCGCATAGTGCTCAAACATGATCTCCTGCACACGCGTTTTTTTTCCTGCAAGAAAAAAGATTTGCTGCGCATACTGCGCCCAGCTCTCAGCAGGTCCGCTGTTTTGCATATGAATTATTGGCGGCAGACGCCATTCTCCATTACTCCAATGCTGTTCAAGAAGCTGCAGTGTTGCCTGTACTGCATCCGGCGCATAGGTAGGTCGCATCACCTGATCGCATACCACGGGTATGATGTTGAGCGATTCAGAAAGTCGCAGTAGTGTGTTGACAAAATTAGCTCCTTCCCCAAATACGCCACTCAAGCGAATAGTTGTTCCTCTTGAATAGGTTCCCACATACAATTCCCCCACATATTTCGATACTCCGTACACAGATTGAGGATTTGGAACTTCGCTCTCGGTATGCCCCTCAATCGACTTGGAATTCAAAACATAATCGGTGGAAAAATACACGATCGGAATGCCAGTTGAGCGGCAATACTCCACCAATGCTCCCGTTGCGTATCCGTTTACTCTCAGTGCCATTGCGGGGTCAGATTCTGCGCCATCAACATTGGTATACGCAGCAGTGTGAAGAATTGCAGCAGGCTGAAGAACTTCGAGTGCCGAGATAATTTTGCAAGTATCCCATGAACAATCGAGTTCAAGGCGCGAGGTGAACATGGCATCGCCAAGAAGCACGCTAAACGCCCTTCCGAGCTGCCCTGAAGCACCGGTAATAAGAATGCGCGAAGTATCAATCATAGCCAACAACCATTTTTTCACCAAACACTTCAACGCATGTTGGAAGCGCACGATCTTTATCGCTTATGATCCGTTCGGGATCCTTAATCGGCCAGTCTATCGCCAATTCTGGATCATCGAGCGACACGGCTAAGTATTTTTCTCCGGCCTGCCATAGCTCACTCGTCAAATACGCATAAATGGTGAAGTCAAGAGCTTGGAATGAATTACCGCAACCTTTGGGAATATATAATGCACATGTTGCATCCAGCTCGAATATTTCTATACGTCGAGGGGCTTCACCAAAAGTAAGGTCGACAATAGCGGCAAAGGCTTTGCCGGTAATCACATGCACAAACTTATTCCAGGGTTCCGCATGAATGCCGCGTGTCGCTCCCCGCTCATTTTCAGAGATATTCCACTGCTTAGTCTCAAGCCATGCAAGTTGAGGATAGGTACCCATATCTATTCTGAATGGCGTTCGGAAACTTCCTCGCTCATCAGAAAAGATTGGGATATCGGTGATATAGAGAAGGTCAGGAATTGATGTTGTATTGATTTTCATAGGTACAATAATCTCACGGTGCCAGTGTATGGCATTCCGCCAGTATGTCAAGGTGCTTTATTTCTTTTTCGCCTTTTTTGCAAATGATAGGCGAATATCCTGCGAGGTAACTGTTCCGTTTCTATTGGAGCAAATAAGCCTATACGGCTGCGTAACTTCGTAATCAGCTTGAAGATAAAGGATGTGGCTTCCTGTTGGTTTTTTCTTTCCTTTCCATCCGGCTGCAGCCCCTTCACCTCGGCAGCTTTCCGCATAGGAAGCAATCCACGAGAATGTGACAGCTTTCTTTTTTTCAACAGTGGTTTTGTCTACCTTAAATTCGATAAATGGTTTTTGTGTAGGATTCGTAAGAAGCCACGACGGAGCATTAGCGGGTACAACAGTAATTGCAAGTTCAGCAACTCGTTTAATAGGAGGGGAAACTGTGTCATTGATACATTCAAGTTGGTGCTTCGCAGTATACTCGGGTTTGATTTCGAAACTGCCTCGTGATGCCCTTCCGCTCTTCCACCATGCCGGCCCCTTTGCCACACAGGATGTTGCATTCACCGCATCCCATGTGAAATATGCAGTCTTACCCTTTGCAACAATTTCCTTGTCTGTTGAAAAGGTGATTGTTAAAGCTTTTGCCTGCTCCTCACGTTTTTTCTTAAGGTCTTCAGGGGTTATGACAACAATATCCTCCCATTCTTCATCGCGGGCTGTTGTGGCAAAATCTAAGCCCAATTCATCGCGCACATAGGTTTCTGCCGTGCATGAAATTCCATATCTGCCGCTTTTCAGAGGAGTAAATGAACCCGACCCTTCAATTGGAAGTTGCTTTTTGACATCATCACCACCCAAGCTGTTTAGGGCATAGGATACAAATGAACAACGTTCAGCATCAAACGCCTTCCATGCAGCAAATACTTTTTCTCCGGCAAAAACAGATATCGGCTCGGTAAAAAATGACATGATGGTCGGCGTATGAATGGGTATTGCAGGAGGTGTGAGATCTCTGCCGTAGTTTGTTACAGCAACTTTTGCAACAGCGCGCTGAGACGCGGTACTCCCCCGCTCGCCATCTTTCCAGGTACAATTCAAATAGTATTGCGTGGAAAACAATGGCGTAAGCGTGATTGATCCCTGAATGGGCAGGCTTTGGCTATACCAAGAACTCGTAAAATCCACTTGCGCAAAATATCCGTCTTTATTTGGAATATACGCAAGCGAATAGCACTTCTGCGCTCCCGGTGCGTTCCATGAAAGATCAACAGACGACCCTCGCTCTACTGACTGCTTGCTTGCGGTAAGAACAATTGTCGGTTTCTTCGGTCCTACAGTTATAGAGATACTTTCGCTGTTTGAATAGTTTGTTGATTTGGTTTTTAGGGTACACGATATCTGGTACCTTCCTGATGCGCGTGGATGGATAATTATTGACCCTTTTGGATCAAGACCATTCGCTTCGCTCCATTCGTCTCTGATATCCCCTTGCGAACCTGGTGCCGTACTGTGATATCCATAGCAATAATCAGCACCCTGAGCATCCCACGTGAGCTTTGCACTTCCGCCTTCTTCGATTATAAGGCTGTCTGCGGAAAAATCGATCGCAGGAAATCCTCCATACTCCGGCAAGACATCTTTGTCAACATCTATGGTCACAGTAAGAGTAACGGGTTTTTTATTCGAATCTTTGGGAACGCACTTGAGCGCATAATAATTCCCGTCAAGCCATGGCCTCACCTCTTGAGTCCCACGCAAAGCTTTCTTTCCTTTCCAAAATCCGGAAGCCTCGCAATAATCAGCATCAAGCGCTGTTGCATCCCACCGCAGTACGGTAGTTTCGCGAAGCTCTCTGACCGTTTGTTTGGAAGATGAAAAATGAAACGCTGTTTGTGCATCCGTACTCTGCACACCGCTCCAGCAGAGTGCGCACACAAGGATGCCTATACTGCTTTTTTGAAAAAAGGTGTTCATACAACGTCATGGAATATACGAATATCCTATCATAAATAGACAAATCCCGTTATCCATGGGTGTTGATAACGGGATTATGTCTCTTGTCTTAGAATCTGCCGCGCTTTATCATGCGGCATCGAGCAATGCTGTGCTCGCGTGGTATGCCCTGATAGGGGGCATAGAATAACTTCTTGAAGAAGTTTTGATACTGGCGTCGAATTGTAAGAAACCATGAAAGGATTGTGGTATTTCCTATACCTAATTGTCATCATAATCTGATCGAATACGTTGCCGGAGCAGCATTGCAACTGATTCATACGCCCTTTCATATAAATGACTGAACGCAATGATGGTGGTCATATTCGAAACTCCTTCTAGTGACTAACACTTATAGTTATGAATTAAGTTATGAATGAACTGCCGATTAGGTTTGCCAGCGAGGTCGACCTCCTTGCCGCCTAACGCCTTCTAATACTCTATGTAACACCTCGCGAACAAAAACGTGTCATCAATCGCCTGAGGTATTTAGTGAATCACCAACACTGTCAATGAAGCATGATACATGCTCGTTACGAATGATTATATCCATGCTGCAAAACGACCATATCTTTAAGTGAGGGGTGCTGTGCAAGCTTCTTGCGAGCACGGGAAAGCATGAGTTTAACGGCATTTTCCGTCTTCTGGATTGCTTGAGCAATTTCTGTGATCGATAGCTGGATCTCATATCGCAACAAGAAAATTTCCTTTTCATACAAAGGAAGTTCATGAACTACTTTTTTGATCACTTCAATATCGAGATGTGCTTCCAGTGACATTGTGACACCTTCCACTAATTCCGGCCTCTCATCAAGTGAAATAGTCTTTTCGCAATCGCGGTAATAATTTACCAGTAGATTGTGGGCAATCGTCAAAAGATAGGTGAGGTATGACGATGTATTGTTTGTAAATGAAAACTGTGAGATTTTGGTGAATGCTTTTAAAAATGTTTCCTGCCGGAGATCTTCAGCTACGTCACGGCGGAAATTGACATGAAAATAGAAAAAATTGAACACCTTCTCGCTATATTTTTCATAGAGAAGTCCAAAATGCTCCGGATTGTTCTTCGCAGCCTCAATGAGGCCAGTGTCAGAAGATATATCCATAGACCAGTCTTACCTATGTGTGAAAGGGCATCCAATCAATTAAGGTAAGTATATCATGTTGAGCTCTCCTTTTCAACTCATGAGCAAACTAGCGGTGGTTCATTTTTTTGTTCGCTCAAGGATCGAATAGACACAAATACCAAAAGCAACTGACACATTGAGTGATTCCTTATTTCCATACATAGGAATGTGGACAATCGCGTCAGCTAACTGCATGACATCCTGCGGTAATCCGTCGATTTCATTACCCACAATGATTGCCAACCGATCAAGTATATCCACAGCGAAAGGATACGAGTAGAGCGAAATAGATGACGGCGCTTGCTCTAAAGCGCAGAGAATATACCCCTGTGTACGAAGATCCATGAGAACATCAAGAGTTGACGACGCCGATTCCCAGTAGACACTTTGCTCGGCGCCTAGCGACACTTTCAATAGAGCGCTTCGTTGCCGTCCATAGTCGTCAATTGGCGCAGGCGTTATGCCGCACAAAAAAAGCTTTGCAATACCGACAGCATCGGCAGTTCGAAAAATCGAACCGACATTATGGATACTGCGAATATTGTGGAGAACTGCAATCATTGTGCGCTATGTAGTGAGAAATGAAATGAGTTGAGGAGCATACTGCTCAACCATATCAGGGCGTTGAAGATCGTGATCCCCTCCATCCACAAACAACGGGTTGTATGCCTTGTAACTTTCCGCATTGCTCGAAGGTGGGACTTTATCGTCAACAACACCTTGGAGTATCAAAACATTGGCAGGATCGATTCCAAGAGATATGAAATCACTCTGATAATCTTTCTCGGCATTCTCGATAAAGTAGGTGTTCGAAAGATAGTGCTCTTTCATTAAGTGTTTTGAAAGCAAGATATTCTGCTGAAATGCATTTTCGTCAAAATACTTCTGATAGTTTTCCCAGGTGACATTCTTATCCCGATTGCATTGCCTGGTAAAAAAATATCGCAACAATTGTTTCTGGTTAAAGCCAGGGGCAAAAAAGACAAGCTTTTTTGCCTTGATACTATGTCGCAAAAGACAATTTGTAATAACGCAGCATCCCAAGGAAAACCCGACAAACGAAATGCTCTGAACATGGGGACACTGCTTGTGGAGTTCACCGACTGCACATGCAAGCTCTTGGGACAATTTTTCAACAGTCAGATCTTCAAAGGTACCATCGGAAAGCCCGCAGCCGGAAAAATCAAACCGAAAAAGAGTTACCTCGCCCCGCAGCGCATCAACAATGCGCTTGAATTTCGATTCGATTGTTGTGCGTTCAAAACCATGCACAAAAACAATCGCCTGTTCGCCTTCCGCTTCGTCAAGAATACCTCTCAGCACTTCGCCTTTGTGATTTTCAAATTCAATAAGCCGGCTCATATAAGTTTCATAACACTGGCTCTTTTATTACGAGGTTTTGCACGCCATTTTTTTCGAACTCCTCAATGTACTTCCGCAAGAACGGCTGCCGCCGTTCCACTTCTTCACGTGTACCAACGGATGATAGCGACTCGAGCCCCCACTGATTAACAACGTCGCGCACAGTTAATCGCTGAATAAGCTCACTCCAAAAAATTTCATCATCATATTTACGCCGATATTGTTCCACATCGTTTGTTTCCACAAATTCATCCTTAAGCGCAAATTTCTTCTGATCTTCAAGAAACTCGATTATATCCCCCACTCCCTCTCGCTTAGCAAGCGCATACACGTACTGTTCAAGCTGTTCATAGCGGTTATTCTTCTCATCTTCGGTATGGATGCCATTGATCATCCATTGCGCCAAATACATACAGCGCACCAAATCTTCAAGCTGTCCTGACGTTAAGGTTACTGTTATATACTCTTGTTTTAACGCTTCCATATATACTAGGAAATCATGATTGAGGGAAACCTGAGAAAGAATCTCATATTTAGATCTGTCTGGCAAGAGTCTGGAGTTGCATATGTTTCATTAAAAGGACGCGTCATAAGCATTTCTTACCAAGCAATCGCATAATTTCATCATTTGCTGTCATCCAAAGTTGATGCGCAATTATTTCTACGAGGAGGGAAGATGGCCGTGATATATTCTCAAACATGCCACGCCGCAGTGCACTGATGATATTCAGAGTATCTTTTGATTCAGCATCAATCATGGCGTATGATCGATTCAAATAACGAAGCCTGTGCGTATCCGACGTTGCAATAAATGGTTTGGTATGGTTTTTAGCAAACTCGCGCGCTGAATCGTTTGCACTGTGAAACCATGAGGAATAATACCAGCTCCATTCTACAGCATCAAACAAATCACTATACTGTTCAAGTTTTTCCTTTAGTGAAAAAACGGCATAGTACGGATGCGGCGCTAGCACAAAACAATCAGGATGGTTTTTCCGATATTCGGCGAGGGCTTCAAAAGAGACAATTGATTCGGCATCGGAATCGCAATTCAACAATACGACATGCCGTCCATGAATTGTTTTCTCAATCCCCGGGATCAAAAGAATGCCACGCTCACGCGCATACTCTGCAGCATCTTTTGTATACCCAAACCTATTATGAAGCGTAAGCGCAAGTACATCAAAATGC
This sequence comes from Patescibacteria group bacterium, assembly GCA_038065255.1. Classification (NCBI taxonomy): domain Bacteria; species Patescibacteria group bacterium. Next base: position 92,553 of record JBBTRI010000006.1, on the reverse strand, counting down.
AGGCGCGCCGCCTCATCAATTCCCTCGTGAAGCGTATAGGGAATGCTATCCTGCGGATCCTCTCGGGTATGAAAATGGAGATTTGCTTTGAGCTTCATAGAATACATTCCACCACTATCTATAGGTATCTTTTCGGTGGCGAATTGCATAAATAAAAACAGAATGCCCTTCGACGGTATAGAGCACTCTGTAATCACCTATGCGCAAACGAAAGGCCTGAGTTCCACTAAGTCGTTTTGGATTTCCTCCTCTTGGAAATGGACATAGCGAAAGAATACTTGAGATTTTTTCTAAAATTATACTTTGTTGAGAAACATCAATCTTTTTAAATTCCCTTACTGCTCGACGCTCAATACGTACAAGATACATATGCTAATTCCGGAGGCTTGCAAGAAGAGCAAATGAAGCATTCTTTTTACGTTTTCGAACGAGCGTATAGTCCGGATCCGATGGCAAAATATTATCTATCACAACATCTGATTCGCGTAATACATAGCGACGCCGAATAAGATCACGAAAAAATTCACTCCTGTTCGCATATTTTTTCTTCCGTATCTCGGTAGTAACAATCTGAGCGAGTCCTTTATTAAGAGAGATGTTATAATTTGGCATATATAGGAATAATATGATTATGACATACTATAGCATAGTTTGCCATAGTATGTAAAGTATAAAAAAAGACCCCGTGGGGTCTTAAACGATAAATGTCGGATGAACGTCCAGCGGGACATCTTCGATCAATTTGAGCATTTCTGGAATCTCGACCGGTACAGAGCTATAAACCTCAATAAAGTCTGCGGCACGATTCCTACTCCCACCTGACTGAATCTCCATGAACACATCTGCAAGTTCCTTGAGAGCTTCAATCGTCGCGTCAACATCTACGTCAAGCGTCCCGTCAGTACTCGAAAACTGGAATGCTCCGCGCTCGCTCAACCAATTATACTGAATAAGATTACCGCCGCCATGTCCTTTGAACCCTCTCTTGAATTCACTGAAATAGAGTGAGTAGAGCGTCCATACGACATCGCGCAGTTCTTCTTCGGTGATATATCCGCAATCCCGGCAGTATGCCAAAAGAGCTATGCCAAGCGCATCTGCTTTGGCTTCTTCGATGATCGTGTGGTAGTCCTTGAGGCGCGAACGCACTTCCACGTGTTCTTGTTCGCCGGCAACTTCCGTAGGTCCCATGCCGTGCGCAATCTCATGTGCACCCACAAACAAGCGGAATGCTCGAGGCGTACAATACGGGGTATTGTCTCCGGTAAAAATACGTTGTGCAATCGGCTGTAGTATGTACTCCGGCTTTGCATCGAGCATGAAGCGAGAGAACACCTTCCTCGAACCCACCAACTTGTGGATGCGTCGGTCATTCGGAAGATTCTGTGCGGTAAACTGACGTCCAAACGCAAGCACTCCTCCACGATACACATCATGCACTACAACCATCGGGATCGATGTTCCGCGAGGTGTAAAGCCGTGTGACTGGGCGAGTTGTTGGTCAAACGCAAGCGCATGTGGCACAAAGCCTTCGAAGTCACGAGTGGACTCCTCGTCCCTGATACCGATAAACGCCTGGAATGCTGCCTTCAGACCCAGAAGCAAATCCCGGTGCACTTCATAGGGACCAATGTTGATCTCGAATGGCAGGCCTGTGGTATGCACCCATGCTATGTCGCCATCCCAGTACGTATTCGAAATAAGTTCCTTCGAACGCAATTCGAGATACTCTTTGAGCGGTCCATCATCAAGGAGGTCAGATGCCATATCAAGCCGTTGAGCAGCATCTTTGAGATCCTTAAGGTAGGCATTACTATAGGGAATAGCAATGAGCCTGTCGTTAAGTCGGCGAATAACGGTATTTGGATCTTCAAAGGCTTCTTGATCTTCCGGATGCTCGGTAAGATGGACTTCCCAGCCTGCTTTGGTAAGTCCAGATGGATACAGCGCTCCGCCGAGTGGACGAGCTACATCGTAGTCAGGAACAAACGGCGCAAAACCATCACCGCTATCCCATGGGTCTCCCTGAACACACATGTAATCAAATATCTGCTTACCTTCTTCGTCCTGCCTCTTACTCATCTTAAGAGCAAGTCCAGTATCATCGTTCCACGCCTGCTTGCGATAAACGGTTGTGATAAGTCTTGCCGCTTGAACGCAATACGTAAGCGCAAGGAGTGCATTTTCACTCAATGACGAAAGATCGGGCGTAATTTTGATTCGCTTGATCCTCGAGAGTCGGCGTGCGATATCGCTCATCGTTTTCATGTCAAGTTACAATGCCATAGATATATCACGTGTGAAAAAGAATGTCAATCTCCTACCTGTTCGCCTAAATAAAAAGCCAGAACGCTCTAGCTAACTACGAGGCGTTTCTGGCTACATGTGCGCTCCAATGACTCTTCAAGAGCACAGAGCGCATCTGCATATGAATCTCCCACTGCAACAAAATAGCAATAGCCGTTGCGGGTAAGACATGGAAGAACGATAGGGATGACACCGGCAGACATTGCGTCTTGAAGCAGTGCCGTGCCTAGCGCGTGTTTCAGATGGGCAAATGATGTGATTTCTTTTCGCGGATGAACTTTCTGCACAATACACGTCACAGAACCCGGCAGGCTTTTCTGCGTATGCGCAAGCGACAGCTGGATCGACCGAATATAAGTAGAGAATGTTACGCGGAAATTTCCTTCGAGCACATAGCGCTCACCGCTCTCACCCTTGATACAGTCCCAGTTGATCACTCCTGTGAGCGTTGGGTGCTTAGCCAAGAAATGCTTATATAGCGGTGCTGTAGCAGACTGCATCCATGCGGCATCCTCGCTTGTCACAAAAGGCAGTTCGCCCAAAACGGAACCAACATGAGAAACAGCGCCATCACGTTGAAGACAATCCTGATTGGTGATCCAAGAATCAACTTCTTGTCCATCGACAAACCGCTTCACGATAGTCATAGAAACATGGTGGGCACCAAGCGAGCGCTCAACAATGACATTGTTCAGGCGATTACTATGATCATACACAAAGCCTGCGAGTACATCATTGGAATTGCCAAATGCCATTCCCAGACCCGATGCCCATGCAGGAAGCTTGATAACTACTTCCCCATATTCAGACCGCATGGCATGAAATGCGCGCACAAGATCAGGAAATCCGGAAACAATTCTGTGCTGAGGAAAAAGGGTGCCAAGCTTCAGATCTTGGGCAACACGTCGCACGTGCGCCTTATTATTCCCAAGATCAGCAAGTTTCGAGGGGATTGATATTGTATTCTTATTCCAATCAAGCCCAAGCTTACGAATCACCTCTTCCTCCATCCCTGCACGAGTATTGAAAAACTGAATTCTATATCCCTCATCAATAAAGCTATTGATTGCTTTACAAGCATTTTCACTCTGTAAGCCCGGATACAGATCGCCATCCTCGCCTACCGGAAGGCATAGCACTCCATCCACACCAAGGCCGATTGATGAATAGTATTCCAGGATCGTTCGAATTGATTCTTCCGACATATGCGGGGATTTTGCAATGATCGCAATCCCTCCCTGATTTGTAAGAGCGCGTGATGCATAGTCCTCTATACCGGGAAATGTGAATCCTTCCAACGCTTGCATTGCATTGTGAATATAAACAGCATTTGTATTCATTTGCTTCATCTTGTAAAGAACGGTTGGCTTCTTCGAAGCCGATGGAGAAATCGTTTTACGGAACGATTTCCATATCAGATGCGAAAAAGAAAAACCCCGCTTGGAGGCGGGGTGATGTTCGTTTTGAATCGTATGTATGACATCAAACAGCCGCCACTCTCTGCAGGGTTGCAAAAAAACCAAAAAAGAAACTTGAGCTATGTTTAATATTCATACATTACTAGAATAGCATATCAAAAAAACCAGTCAAATAAAAAAGACCCTTCAGGAGGGTCGAATGATTTTCTTGCAGTGGGGGCAATGTTGGTATTCGTAAGATCCGCCGCACTTCCTACAGGTATATCTATCTTCTGAACGTTCCATTTTCTCGCCACATTCGGGGCACGGAATGACTTCTGTTCTTTTTAATTCGATATGTCGTTCGATATGCTGAATGATTTCTTCGATCCGATAGGGGGCATCCCTTTGCGAATCTTTTTGTATCCAAAGAGATCTGTGCGAAGCGCTTGTGGCATCTTGATTATCAAGAACTTCTTTCGCGGCATCGGATAACTCTCCGACCATCTTGGATACCTCATGTCGCAATGCGCGATTTGCAATTCCCAACAAATGAATCTTAAGGTTCGCCAACAATTCTGCAAGCATCTGTGTGCATCTGCGGTGCAGAGCCATGCGAAGATCGGCATTTGTTTCATTCTGCCATGAAATCATTTCTATTTCAGTGACAAGCAGGTCTCCCCGTTCGGCAACACGTTTTAGAATAAAAAGAACGTGATTCAGTAGATCAACATCATTTGACATTGTGTCATTCAAGTCTGAGGCATTATACATGATTTATCTTCATTGTCAATGCTTAAAAAAAGAAAAAACCTCGCTACTAGGGCGAGGTACTGGAAACGGTTGCGACTTTTCGTTCCCGAAAAAAATAGAAAAACCATAGCCCAATGATCATTACCAAAAGAACTATGAAGCACATACTCATTGCGATAATGAAGGTATCATGAATGCCAAGACCATAGATCAACCAAAAAGATGCACTAATAAAATACACACACTGAAGCCGTATATCAAGAGCGCCAGTCTGCTTTGCATTCCACAATTCGATAACTTGCGAAATGCTTCCCCAAAGCGCAAATATCGAAAAAGCAAGATAAAGCTGTCCTTTGTACGGCAGTAAAAGTAGTGAAAGAATCATACTGTGCATACCTATCCGCAATGCACTATGCATCCGACTGAATCCGCGGTATTTCTTAATACCTCGAAGAATTACATAGAGCCCGAGTATGCGAGAAGCGCCATGAACAAGCATGGGGATGCTTCCGATAAATGATCCGTAAACGACAGTGACATATCCCATGAAAAGCTGAATAAGCATGCCTTCGGTTGATATGGCATTGCAATGCCCTTTTTTGTAGATGATCTGTGCTTGCTTGAATTGTTGCCAGCCACCCCAAAGTCCAAGCGCTACCAGTCCGACGCCCCCTACAGTCTCAGGTGTCACGAATGATGGAAGGTACATGAAAAAGAAGATAGCACGAAAAGTGTCAAAAGTCAAGATTCCGCGCTTAAGAAAAAAGACTCGCATTGCGAGTCTAGAAAATACCGCACTCCTTCTTGCGATGCTTTAACAGCTTCACAAGCGTATCGTGGCGCATATGTGGATCGGGCACATAGTACAATTGAATAGGTGGCGTAATAGTTGCCGTTTGGCGAATAAGTTCTGCTGCCATTTGGTGCGCTTCCTGAAAAGGCACGACACTTCCCCCCTCTGTCCAAACGAGAAACTTAGTTGATGGTTTGCATTTGCCAGTGAGATCTTCAATGAGTGTCAGTGGATTGCCAGATGCAATAATTTCCTTCTCGCGCTTTTGAGCGGCAGCAAGGGTGTTGAACTCTTCACTGAATGGACGTCCAACTGATTCCGGCTGGTGCATCACCCATGGCGTTCCTACAAGTTCGCCTATCATGCGATCCACATCACCATCATTCATGGACAATAACTTTTTTGCATTCAATTTCTGCGTGCGATAAAGATAATTGATCATAACTTTCGCAAGGACATATTCTACATACCGTGCATTTGGCGAGAAATAGAAGTACTTAAACAAAAGTGTGCGCAAGCGCAGGAATGCGCCAAGCCAAACTCCATCAGTAAAGACTGGTCGATCCTGTTCAATTCTGACCGTCTCCCAGAGATCACAGAGAGTGGGATATCCTTTAAGAATTCCGAGGATTGTCCGCGCACCTTCCGGCAACTCGTGATCTTGAAGCGACCTACACCGCTCAACAAATGCCCATGCGTCCCGCGCAACATAGCACAGCTTATCTGCTATATCGAGTAATTCTCCAAACAACCCCTTCCCCTGAACGGTGTCTGCAATAAGATCTTCATCTAGACTGTAGGCTTCTCTAACATTTTTCCACTCTTGACTGACAAAAAGCGTTCTCACATTGGCATCTTCATCAAATGCTTCAGGGTCAACAAGTTTTGTTGTGTCCCCATGCGCTGGAGTAAGCGCATCATGCAATATGCCAGCAATGCGTAAATGGAGAATATCTCTCTCTGAAATCCCGTTGTTTTTTGCAATCAACAACAGCATTACATGCACATCCATAACATGCATGTAGCGTGTATGGCGATGACGCAATTCGCAGCGATGAATATGGCTTCCCTGTTCTATGGTCGGATCGCTTAGATTCCCAAGTTGACGCACGTCGGTTATGCGCCATAGGTTGCATGCGCGCTCAATATCATGCGCGAGTCCTCTATCTTTAATACAGTAGTGGATACTTGAATATGGCAAGCGGAATGGCGCAAGAGTAATATCCTGATTTTCATCAATCCAGCAGGGTCGCCGATTAGAACGAAGATCCGCTCTCAACCGCTGTGGTGCACTCGGGATCCACTCAGGCTCTCCGTGGTAATTATTACAATATACATCATATTCAAATCGGATAGACTGCAGTACGTGCTTTGCGTTCTGAGTATTGAAATAGTCAGCGTCATTACTCCACAGACGCACCTTCGCGTAAAAAACGTCCTGCATCATGAATTGATGCACTACATGTTCTACCTCAAGATCGCTGCGAAGCGGAACGGGCAAAAAAACTATGTCATCGACATACCAGTCATCTTCTATATCTCGTAAAAATTTTCCAAGATATCCTTTTTTCATGTTTTCAAAAGAACAATCATGTGATCGTTTTAGTCTATTTTGATGTAGTTGTCAATACTTAAAAAAGAAAAACCGACCCTTTACATTATTGGTCGGTTATGGCGCTACTGGATCTTCCAGTAATCCCTGTACGCGCTCGGTAACTGCATTGTTCTCAATCCAATAAACTGCAAATGGATTGGGAATGATGCAGAGGCGCTCAAGAGCTGCCGCCTGATGGGAATAGAGAGTGTGGAATGCCGCGATATCGCCACGGGCATTTTTGACTCTGTATTTCGTCCCAGACCTTATCTTGCGGTCAACATCATCAAGAAGCGTGATTATAATCCCCTGCCGTTTGAGATCAGCTTCAAAACATGCCGCTTCTTCACGGTTCGCAAAACGCTTGAGATGTGCTTCACCAAAATCACTGGGAAATGCCATAGTGTAGGGGTCATTAAGAACATTACCGATGATCCCATCAAGCTCAAAATCTCCCATCCTCAATAGCGCTTCATGAGTCAGAAGTCCTTTTTTATACAATACTCCTGTAATGGCTCGACTGACAAAGTACTCCATGAATCGTGCATGAGGATTGTAGTACAGTGCACGAAACATTAAAATGCGCACCCGGAGAAACTGCTCAAGTTTTTCAGGATTATCGCAATACACGGCACCACTTGCATCGAGACGAATCGTGTCCCAGAGCGAACATACCTGCGGATCACGCTTCACAATCTCCAAAAGCATCTGATAATCGCGAGATTTGTTGACACGCAAGTACTTATGATACCTCATCAAATACGCTTCCAGATCGCGTGATACATAGGCAATGCGATCGGCATAGTCGAGCATCACGCCAAGGTTATGGCGATGCTGTACAATATCAACCAAGAGGCTTTTTGAAATGCCATACCTGTCCCTGAACTCCTCCCACTCCGCACCAGTAAGAAGTGCCGCAATAAACGCATCTTCATCAAATCTTTCGGGGTCAATCGCTTTTGTGCCATCCCCATGAGCGGGTGTGAGCCCATCGTGAATAAGCGCAGAAATGCGCAGGTGCGACAACAAACGATGCTCAATGCCGTTATTTAATCCCATGAGGGTTATCAATGCGGATACATCATGCACATGCTGGTAGCGCGTATGTCCGAAGCGCTGTCCCAGTGCCGCAAATCCTTCTTCGAATACAATCGGATCGTGTAAATTACCGAGTTGTCTGATATGGCCAAGACGGTAGAGAGCACATGAACGGATTGCATGCGTGCAGATGCCACCTTCCCGCACAAGGTATCGCACATCAGAGAACGGCATAAACGGGACAATGCATTCCGGGTCTTCGTATTCCACTGCATGCCAATATCTGCGTATGTCTCCCCGTATCTTTTTTGGCAATGTATTGATCCAGGAGGGCTCAGCATGCATCTGTCTTCTGAAACCTGCATACTCCGCTCGTAATTCATTTAAAAAGCTCGTATTACGCATAAGCGTGCCAGATACTCGATGATGAGCAAGATGCTTTTCTTCGGCTTCATGCTGCCAATCCAATGTCCAACTTCGCGGAATGATCTTTTTTAACCTCTCATTCCGATATGCTCTTCTCATTTCGTGATTGAGTGTTTTCGGTTGATACAATTCATGGGGCAGAAATATGATGTCGTCATAGTCGATCGGCGTATCCATATGGCAAAGGTATGCGTTCGAAATCCACTGCTTCATGGTATGTTAAAAGAACGACTGGTCATGCATCTGTTTTAATCTAATAAAACAGAAAAGTCAATACCCTATCTACGGTATTTTCTAAAATACGATAGGCATTTTTTGAGAGGCTGAGTGTTAAGGATATCTTTGCTCTCCGCCCAACCTCGGCGGGCAATCGCTTCGCCAAGAGGAATGTATTTCAAATGCTCCGGTGCATGCGCATCACTATTAATTACCATCTTTGCGCCAAGCTTCACTGCGAGACGCACATGCTCATCACGCAAGTCACTCCTCTCCGGATAGGCATTGATCTCAAGCGCAACATGATACTCCTTTGCAGCACGTATGACTTTTTCCATATCGATTTCATAGCCTGGGCGTTTATTGATAAGCCGCCCCGTGGGATGAAATAGAATATCAACATTCCGATTTTTTATAGCACGAATAACCCTCTCGGTCATAGCTGAACGGGAAAGCTTGAAATGCGAGTGCACGGCGATGCCGACAACATCCAACTTCTTCAATGCGGTATCAGTAATATCGAGTGAACCGTCTTTGAGAATATTCACTTCTGCGCTTTTGAGAATGCGAATGCCTTTTTGTTTGAAAAAGATATTTTCTTTATCGATTTCTCTGCCCTGGCGCGCCAATCCTATTTCATTAAGACCGCCAGTCATGGCTAGCGCTTTCGTATGATCGGTAACGGCGATATATTCACGACCCAAGTCAAGCGCAGCTTGCGCCATTTCATGGATTGATGCCGATCCGTCGGTCCAACCCGTTTGTGTTTGAAGATCTCCGCGCACGGATCCATACGGCACGAGGTGCGGCAATTTTTTCGCTAGTGCCGCTTGTAGTTCACTGCTTGCAGTGCGCAGTTCCGGTTCGATATAGTCCATGCCAAGCGCTCGGTAGATATCTTTTTCCGTCCTTGCAACCAATCGTTTTTTTTCCTTCCAAAGTCCATATTCATTCAATTTCATTCCCTGCTTAGACGCGCGTTCGCGCACAAGAATATTATGCTGCTTATCGCCAGTAAAATACTGCAACGCTGCGCCAAAAATTTTATCATCAACCACTAACAAATCCGCATTCATTCCATTGGTAAGGCGCACATGCGCTTTTTTCTCTCCTCTTGATACAACCGAAACAACCTCGCTCATACCAACAAATGCATCCAGTGCCATGGATGGATGTGATGTTGATACAAGTATATCAATATCACCGATGGTTTCCTGTCGGCGGCGGATAGATCCGGCAACTGCCGCATGTTTCACACCCGGCAAGCCTTGCAAATAGAGCTCTATGTGCTCAGCTAATGGCAGTACATGACCTAACAAGCGCCTTCCTCTGTCTTTGGAAAGAAAGGAGATTGATTCGGCAATACGTTTTTCCGTTTTTTCACCAAAACCAGGCAGGTTTCTCAACTCATGTCGTCTAATCGCTCGTTCAAGATCGCAAAGGGATGCAATGCCGAGTTTTTTATACATTAACAAAATATGTTTCGGCCCCACACCTTCCACTGACCGCAGTTCAGAAATGCAAATAGGGTATTTTTTCTTATATTGCTTGTATTCTCCTATGTGTTTTGTTTTGAAAAATTCCTCGATTTTTTCTGCCATTCCAATTCCAACCCCGGGAATCTCATCGAGCCCCTTCCTTCCTTTGTGCCCATAGACCACATCTAGGCTCTCAGGGTAGTTACGAATTTCTTCGGCAGCCTTTTCGTATGCCCGAGGCTTAAACGCAATGCCATCCATCTCAAACAATACTGCCAGCTCATCAAAAATCGCTGCGATATGTTCATTAATGGAATTCATTATCCTGAAAATTATCTCAAATGTGATCCGATTGCATATGGCTCGCTCGGAATGATTTCTTCGCTCTTTTTCATATGGCGGTATGTTTCATGCAAGCCATCTATCAAATTCTTTTGCGGCTCCCACCCAAGCAATTCCTTTGCCTTTGAAATATCCGCGCATGAATGGCGAATCTCCACAACTGATGGGGCATACTCAGAACGCACCTCCTGTTCTGCAATGCGACCGATGTGACGCACAACTTCGTTCACCGAGATACTCATTCCCGACCCAATATTGAATGCCTGGCCAAAAATAGATTGGTTATCTAACATCAACGCACTCTTCACTGCACGAACAACATCCTCGACGTGGATAAAATCTCGCGTCTGTTCACCATCGCCGTTGATGCGAGGCGGCACTCCACGCAAGAGCAGATTGATAAAGCGTGGGATTGCCGAAGCATAGGGTCCGGCCGGATCCTGTCGCGAACCAAACACATTCATATACCGTAATGCAACCGTTTCAAGCCCATAGAGCTTTTGATAGAGCCTGCAATATTCTTCGCCAGTAAACTTATGGAGCGCATAGGGCGAAAGTGGATGCGGATGCACATCTTCGCGCAGAGGCATCACATCTTGGTCGCCATACACAGCGGCGCTTGACGAGTAGATGATACGCTTCACGCCAAATCGCCGCGCTGTTTCCAGCAAATTCAGTGTGCCATTGAGATTAAAATGATGGGTTGTTTCGGGATGTTGAATGGAAAGCTGCACGCCAGGAACTCCGGCAAAATGGATAATCCCCGCAATCGGTGTGAAATGCTCAAAAATATCTTCGAGTCCGTCGCACACACTTCGCCGATAGGTTATCAGCTGCTGATTATTCCCGTGGTGTTCCAAATTTTCTCTGTGTCCGCTGGATAAATTATCCACCACAATGACAGTGTGCCCTTCTTTAATCAGAAGATCCACCATGTGACTCCCGATAAACCCGGCTCCGCCTGTAACTATATAATTCATAGAATAATTTCAGTGTACCATTAGATATAAAAAATGGAAGGGATGCCCCTGTTGACACATTCAATCTGGCTCCTTCTTTTACAACACTTCCTCCAGCTGATAAATCTCATCGAGCTGGTAATCCGCATGGACCGATTGCGCATTCACGATTGCCGTTGCCATGCCAAGCTCTTTTGCAGGAAGAATATCTGTTTGCGCTCTATCGCCGACAAACAGCATACGGGAAAGATCAATCCCAAGCGCTTTAGAAACGTGGCGGAACGCCGAACCATCTTTGCGCGTAAGCGGCGCGTGATCAAGCTCATAAATTCTTGGATGAAAAAGATCAACATCAATACCGATGGCTTCAAGTTTTTTTAATGACATTGACTCAGAATTGGTCGTAATAAGAAAAAGTGAATAGTTCTTTTTCAATCCATGGAGGATGCCGTTGAGACGCGGGTCTTTTTCTAAAAAAGAAAGATCCACGCCTTTTTCTAAAGCTTGCTGCATAATATCATCCAGATCTGTTGCGCCGAGTGCGCCGAGCGTCTGGCGGCAGCTTTGAAGTTTAGCATACAGCCCATCGAAAGCAGCTCGAAATTCTTCATAGGGCCTCCCCACCTGTTCGCTTGCAAGGCGGCATGCACAGGCGCGAATGCGCTCGTTATTTGCTGCGTTCGGTTTATACAACGTGTTATCCAAATCAAAACCAATTGAAAGAATTTTTTGTTTTTCGTTCGCGGGTCGCGATGATAAGAGCGACCAAATCTGATCGTAGCAGATAGTGACAGTCTGCTCTTTTGTCAGATATGACGTATCAATAATGTTGATGCATTGATTTGGGAATAATTCAGGCAATCGTTTGTAGGCACTGCCAAGTAAATCTATTTTTTCTGGCGTTTCATTACTGCTCAACTCTTCTCCTGTTTCCTTTTTTCGTTCAAGCGCACGTTCGAATCCAATACTCCCTTCAACTACAAGTGCTAGCGTCAGATCGGGAAAAAGAATTGCATCATTCATTTTTTTAATCATTTCGATATCGATGCCTCCCCGTAATCCCTGATACACAATAGTATCATAGATCCCGCGTACCGAAAGAAAGATAAGATTTTTCTCATGCATTCTTGGCAGCACTCGTTCCGTATAGGTCATAAAACGATCAACACTAAACAATGCTGTCTCCATCCAAGGATTTTTGTCAGGTCGCAAACGATAGGATTTCGCCAATGTATTCAACGGCCCCGGCTCGATGATCGTTTCCACAATATATCCGTCGACCGTTAATTTCTCGCGAAGTTTTTCCTCTACAGTCGATTTCCCACTGCCGGACGTTCCTACAATTTGAATAATTTTTGCCATAGTATGTTGATCAGGACCCTCCGAACCCCCGAGGTTTGCCGCATCCGATATCCTCAAAGTTTCTGTAGAGTGCATAGCAATCCTTGAATCGGTAGTATTTTTTTTCTTCCGGTGTTGTGGGCACTTCATCAACTTCTCTGACCTGATCCCATCCGTTGGGATGCGCATAGTAGGAATGCCGAGGGTTGGATCCGACAATACTAATTCCCGCAAACATTCCGCCTGTCTCTCGCAGCATGGCAACACGATGCGCTCCGTCGCAAATAAGCTGGATAGTAACGGTGGTCGGCGCATGTCCGTAATCAATTTCATCACCAAATGGTACATAGCGGATGGTCCGCACTGTCGATTCAATGATTGGAGGAATAAGTGTCCAGTATTCATTGGTCTCTGTGTTGAACAGTTCAAGTGAGGCCGCTTGTGCCGTCAGACGAAGTGAATCATATCCCTGTTCACAAAGTGTGCGACGAAGCGATTGTTGAAACTCATTGTTTTTTTTCAACAAATAAAAAGTCGGAGGATTAACTTCTCCGACATGAAATTCCCGCAAACGGATGTCAGCGTGCCGATACGGGAAGATTTCGCTTCCCTGTTCGTCTTTTTTCATCAAAGGAACCGAGCGAAGTTTGCGTTCCAGTTCGGTAAAATCATAGGTGCGTACAACCTCTATACTCATACTTTCCCCCTCCTCTCGGCATCATACCATCCATACCCCGCCTTCCAGAGATGCGCAGGATACTCGCTCGTATCGTAACGAAAATACGACGCGGTTTGCGGCATAATTTTTGCCACTTCAGCAATCAGTTCACGCGTCAGGTTGACGTACGACATATTGCCGGTTACTGCAAAGCTACGAAGGCGACCCACATACCCAATCTGATCCGGCTGCCAGGAATGCAACGCGCGACACAGTGCGCCGAAGGGAACAAGCTTTTCGGCCGTATGGACACTGACAGCACGCGCTTCTTCATAGAGTGTGCTCGCGTGCTTCATATCGCGTTCATAGTCATCGGCAACGCCAGCAAGCACGAGGAGTTCAGGTGTTTCAAATCCCAAACGCGTCGTTAGAAGTTGTACGGAACGCGAGCCTCTCCGATGGCGATACATATCACGATAGCCATGGTAGGCGCTAACCATTTCGACAATCAAACCTCCGTGAGAAATGGAAGGGTGTAAGATATCGTAGCTTCCACGCATCTCATGCGCTTTCTCCAGAATATCGGATGCCGTTTTGTCGGTCAGCGCTTCATAGATATCTTCCAGAGAAGCATCTGAATAAACAAACGCCACAAGCGCAGCGTTATAACGATCCGAATACATATTCATCTTTTGCGGAGTAATCAAATTTATAAATCTCCCTCCTCTATTATGAGCCAAAACATCTTTAAGAAGATCTCCAATAGTCGATCGCAGCACATCTTCGTTGTGAACCATCCATGGACTCACGCGGACATGACTGCGTTCACCCAAAAGCGTCGGCGCGATTTTTTTAGCTTCTTCCCAGAGTTTTGCGCCCAACATACGATCTTCCTGCCGTGGACTTGAGATGAGTCCGCTGATAATTTCTTCGAGTGTCCGTGCATCAACAGAGAATCCAAGCGATGTGCGATTGGCAGCAGTCAGATATACGCGCGAAGAGTCTAAAACAAATTTCGCGATATCTTTTCTAACTACTTGGGGATCAAGGCTTTTTATGACCTTCTCGCGCTCACGGCCCCATTCTTCGGTTGATGGAGTATAATTCAGATCCCCTTTCTTTTGCCGCGCGAATCGTTTTTCCGTCGCCTTCTCTACTTGCTCCGGCATTGAAAGGTACTGCACGACAAGAGTGGTATCGGGATGTTGTTCGACAAAATCTGTAAGCTGATCAGATACTTCGAGATAGCGGCGATTCATGAAGGCAAGATATTCGATGAATTTTTCAGCATTCGGCAACGACACGATATCTACATCCTCAAGTGCAAGATCAAGCGCACTCTTATAGGAAAGGTAGCGCGTGGATTTCACTTGCGGTCTGCAGAGAGGATGCCCGGTAATTTTTTTCATGGTAATATCTGAGACATTCTCTACGTGGCCAAAGATGCTCGTTTCTTCTTTAATCGAACTGTGGCCATGAAGCAGAACAAACTCTTCATTGAAATTGGTCGTGCGGCGTGAAAGAGCGAGACTGCCATCCGGATTTCTGAAAATCTCCATGAGTGGTTTGATATGCGGGAGCATTGCCCGTGTCTGCTCGGTTTTTTCTTTATCAAGGAACTGCAATACGCGCTCCTGCATAGGCACATGGGTACGCGAATAAGCAGACATCAATGGCGAGAGTTCTTCTCCCGCAATCAGCGATTGCGGATACACAAAACTAATATCTCCTCCGGGGTTGGTGAAAATAAAGGCACGTATGAGTGCTTCCTCACTTTCGGTAAAGTTCTGCATGACGTTTACTCCCATAGTACCTCTACTCTATAAAAAACTCATGCTGCAGTCAAATAAAAAAACAGCGCTTATGCGCGGGGTGCATCTTTACAAAAAATGTTTCCGGCGATAGCATTATCCGCATGGCATCACTGCAGTCGACGTACCATGCGAGATAATCATTTGGAGATTCCTGAAAAACTTGGTGATCCGGCTCACTACTTCAAGCTGAAAGACACATGGTATACCGCTTTTGCAACAAGCTGCGATGCATTGTTCTTTGTTTTAAAACATTCCTTTCTCAAAAAAGGACTTACCGATCAACAAGTACGCCCTATTCTTGCCCTGAGTGTACACATCCAATGGCAACGCCGCACTAATCGCCTGATAACAATCGGCATGAGGCATATTGGAACCATGGATCCCACTCTTGGTAGAGAGCTTGCAGAGCATGCTGCTACTATGCCCAAAAAATTCAGATCTACTCTTGTTGTATTAGGACGTGAATGCGCTGAACAAGGCGTACCGCAGTGGCGTATCCGCCTTGCGCACTTCCCTTCCCGACCTCTCATCTAGAGAGGTTTTTTTACATATCAATCTTTGAGTGAAGCCGGAAATACTCCAACATCAATGAGTAATTGAAAGTGTTCAGGATTATGCACGCGAATATGCTCTGCAAACTTCCCGCGCACAGGAGTGAGTGTGAGTTGATGCTTTTGTGCAAATACAACAATTTTACGTGATGCTTCTTCAAGGCCTTCTGAATCTTCAACCAGCAACTCGATCTCTCCAACTGAATAGCCGGTATCCGTATAATCAATATCAATTCCGAAACCTTCCTTGCGCCAGGCCTTACGATGTGTCGTGATAGTCCCAATCGACCGATAGCCTGAGTACTCCAAGTCTTCTTTAAATGTTTTGTGTGCAGGCAAGCTAAGATACTGCCGTATTTCTTGCTCAGTCAGAAGCTCATCATATTGATCAATTGCGCGCTCATCATAATCATCCATTTTTCGTGGTACCTTGAGCTCACACTTACCGTCCCGAAATCGAAACCACGTATCTTTGGTTGTTAATGCATAATCGCTCGTATCGTAGTAGGTGTCCGTAAATGTCCTCTCGCTTTCGAGCTCAGCTCCTTCCAAGAGCCGTTCTCGCTCCTCATCACTGAGAAGGAATTTTTTCTCAACTTCAATCATATCTGATAAAAAATAATAAAATCGCTATTTAAGCATAGCAAATGCCCAAGCCAACACAAGCTGGCATTGACAAAATGGCATTTTTGTGCTATAATTGTATTAATCTTTTACTTCTAATTTTCATTATGAATACAACAAAAAATCGTCTAATTGCCTCCCTGAAATACATAGTCGGAGTGGGAATAGGCTTATCAACAATCCTTATTGGATCATTTTTGTATTCAACCCCTGTTGACGCTCAGCAATACTGCAATGCATCAGCTGAAGAGTTTGCATCAAGTGGATCAATCACCTGCGGTAATATCCGCTGGCGTCTCCACCCTCAGGATGCGGCTCGACTTGCAACGAAAGTCACCACACCCAAAACTCCTGTTGCCGATATGCAGCTTGCATTTGACATGCGCCCTTATTTGCAGAAATACCAGCTCGCATATGAGATCATCAAAGATTTCACGGGCTATGAACGGCCGGAGCATGAACTCATCATCGAGGAGCGCTGCGCGCCAGGCGCTAGCGGTGCATGCCCCAATGGGAGACTTATCCAGGATGTACCTATGTATGCCATTGGCAATGCCGTCTATATCCGTAATGATTTTTTTGAAACTACCTTTCCATTCATAGCACAAGATCCCCGAGCGCCTCTCTCAGCGGATATTCTGCGACAGATGGGTCGCGTATTCACTCCTTCCCAAGGTGGCACAGCCGACGGATATATCTGGGATAGCGCGCTTCCGGACAGCTTTGCCGAGATACAAGGCTTATATGGCGTGGTTCTCTACTCACAAGTCAACAACGTGATGGAAAAATTCTATTCCGACGAATGGTGCGCCAAGCAAGGCAAAGGGCGGCTCTGTTTTGACTTCTTCACGACGCTCGATCAGTACGCCACCATCAAGTATGACAAAGCGCTCCAAGAGTATATATCGCGCAAAGACAACTTTGACACACTCTTTGCCATTCCTTTTTCCACATTGAATGTCCCCTCATCCTCGCTCACCATCCCCGTCGGCACGACAATAGTCCCCTCTTCTAATTTGCCTACGGTACAGCGCAGCGAGATTTTCAATGCCATGATTGCCCAGACAGCACGCGAAGCCAATAATCAAAAAATGCTCTTCTCGTACTACGATGGATTGCGCAAGACATTCCGCGCATACAACACTTATCCGTATGTCGTTGAACAGCCGGCTAGCTGGCACCAGGACCCGACTGTCCTGACGCTTGACCTGAAATACCAAAAAGCAAATTACTTCGTATATCTGCTCAGTTCTTTTTCCCGCATTGATTTTTCCCAGAGTTTTTTGAAGTGGAATTTTCCGCTTGTCAAAGAAACAAAAGATATCATCCTTACGAACGTCAATGAAGCAAGTGACGAGCCGCGCATTCCTGTTTTGGGAAAGCGGATTCTTTCCCGCTCGTTTGCCAAGCTCACGCTCGCGTCAGCTCCGCGCAATCTGCGAGTTGCCGATCCCAAGCTCACCTCATCACTCATACTTTCCTGGGATGAACCGGTGAATGTGGCATTCATTTCATTTAATGTGTATCGCACAGATACAGACCGGGGCGTATCTACGCTCATTGCAAAAAATGTGAAAGGAAACAATTATACGGATACGGCTCTGAACGGAGGCAGAACCTATTACTATGACATTGCGGCATCCGACGCAAACGGCTTTGAATCTTCTATCACTGTCCGCGAAGGAAAGCAGCCATCCCCTCCAATAGAGATCAAGCCCTATGAACAAGTATTTTACTTTTATTCCTATGGTCCTGCAAAAATAGAAGAAACCTACGCGGAAGTAAACTGGGGAACGACCAAAATTGCATCAGCGAAAATAATGTATGCGCCGCAAGAAGGAGGACCCTACATTCTTCTTGAAGATAACGATAAAAAATTCGGAGGACAATTCAAACTCCACGGTCTCAAACCATCGACTACCTACTATTATAAAGTGGCTGCTGTTGATAACGCAGGGCTCATCTTGGAACAAAAAGGAACATTCGCAACGTTAGCGCAAAAAATCACTACCGTACCCGCTACACACATTGCATCATTGGGATATTTTCCCATTTCTCCAGCTCCTGCCCATCAAGATATACTGATAAAAAATACATCCGGCATTCCAGAACCATCGGGTGTATATGTATCTGAAACAGGTACCGGCAATTCTGTCAAAATCTCATGGAAAAATTCCGGCAACAAAAAATTACTCACGCGCATTTACCGATCAACAGTTCCCTATACAAAAGGGATTTCTGTCGCGGAGTTCAAAAATACAACCACTCGTTGGTATGACAACAATGTCGAACCTTTCACACCGTATACCTATACGCTTGTGAATGTAGCAAAAGACAGTGGGTTTGAATCCGAAGGATTTCCCTGGACACTTACCATTTCTCCAGCTCCCGCACTGGGTCCGCAGAATATCCGAGTTATAAGTCAGGGGTATTCAAATCTTGTCCAATGGAATATTCCGTCATATTTCACCTCGGCAAAATCCGTTTCTGTCTACCGTTCGCTTGCAAAGGGGCAACTTGGGCGCCAAGTAGCCTCGGGGCTTCCATTGAACCAGAAATCATTTCTTGATAACCCGCCCATGCAAAATGAAACATGGCATTACACCGTGCATATTGTCACAAAACTTGCAGTCGAAAGTACGAATAACGATCAATATATTCCTATTGTCATTCGACAGCTTGCGAAACGTTAAAAACGATTTGGTTCGAGATAGATTATAACAGCCTTTCCATCAGTAAAAAATTCATCACCGACAAGCGTTTTGCCGCTTGCAGGCTGCACCATGTGGAATTCTTCATCTGATGCACTTACGCCATGCGCGCGAAAGTCCTGGCGCAATGCCTCGCGCTCACTATCGATATCCGGATCAATTGCGTGAACTGGGATAAGAATGCGTGATTTCAGTTTAATACGTTCGTCAAAATGAACAGCGCCAACCCATACCTCCCGCGCACCATCAATACTGTAGGGAGTTTCCCATATATGAATATGGTGGCGGCGTTTCAAAGAACGCTTGGTGACCAATTTTTCATACGAGATATCATTGGGTCGGCCATTCCAGAATGTTGTAATGCCGGGGGCTTCGGGATACGAGCGTTGAAAAACAGTTGCATATGCAGAGCGCAAAGCATTCTTCATGGTTAACTCATCGGATGCCACCCATCCGGATGCGAGAAATGCCGAATGAATATCTTCGGGAGTGCCGACAAGTACGACATTAATCGGTTCCGTGGAAGATCCCGTCACTTCTTCGGTATACCGAGGCAACTGTGCCATAAACGCAGGGATGATTTCATGCTGTGCAAGCTCTATGCGATCAAGAGATGGGTCCAACGCAGTGCGCAATGGATGTGTACGAAAAAAATACGATGCATACAAGAGAAAAAAGAATGTACCAATACATGCATACAATAAAATAAGGACTGGTGATTGCTTTGGTCGAATCATCATCCCTCGTTTAAGTCGGCGGCGCACTTCGAGGCTTGTAATGAGTGTGGCAAGCCATGCACTGCCCAATGCTATACTTGCAATAACATCTGATGGCCAATGAACGCCGAGATAGATGCGCGAAAATCCTATACACCCAACAATCGCTGCGCCAAGGATTGCAATAGTAGCACGAAGCCACACACGCTGCGTTGTCCGAAACAGTAAGTATGTCAAAAAACCGTAAAAGGAAACGGCCAAGAGCGTGTGGCTACTGGGAAAACTAAACCCCACTTCAATTGCAGTTGTATTCACCAAATAGGGCCGCGGGCGCTTGACAAGCAATGTTCCAAGAAGAATAAAAAATTCAGCTCCAACAACAGAGATGATAAGCGCAACAATTGCATGCCACATGCGCAAAAAAAGGAAGAGAAGCAATGCAAGAATCAAACCAACTGCAACTACCTCCCATCTTCCAAGATCAGTAAGAAAGAGCATGCTGGCATTGAATGATGCACCGCGAAATACTTGCGCGAGATTGATAATCGCAACATCGTACTGTATAAAAGGATCCTGCCATTTGATCGTTTCCAGTGTCGTATAGAATACGACAATACACACGAGAATAATGGCAATACCTATGGTAAGATGCAGTCCAAATGCCTCATCGGGCGTAAACCGTCGCTTCAAAAATTGAGTGATAAGCGGGTGCCGAAAAGTAAAACGCTCCACTATATACAGTAATCGTCCCATGATAGGTTATTTTTTGACAAACAACTCTTTTAATGATCCTGTCCAGCGTACCAGTGGCTTTGGGTATTTGAGATACTGGATATCAAATTGGCCTTTGAACCGCGTAAAACCGCGCCAGGAACGCGGTTCGCCTTTTTGCCGGAATACGCCAAAATCCAAAAAGCGGATTCCGCGTTCACGTGCGGTAGCAAACCAATACTCCATCATGCCCGTGCCTGCAGGGCTCTGCTTCGCGGACTCCAAAATATATGATGCAAGATGGAGCGATTGCTGAACTTCTGGAATATCAAGAAAAGCAAATCCTGCTTCAATGGGCGCATCAGGAATGCCTTTTCTCCGAGCTGCTATAAAATGAACGAGTTGTCCATGCCGCTTGGCAAATTTCTTCACATAATCAATCATCATAGTTTTAAGCAAAATATCTTTTTTTGCTTTGCGGTATGCTTTGTAAAAATCTTGGGGATCGGGTGTGAACAATTCCCATTCGGTTTGCGTAAGCCATTTCTTACGATGCCGCTGTGCATGCTCAGACCAGCGTTTCCAATATTCCACGCCATTGCCGATATCGCTGAAGCCATACATCATCAAATCCATTTTGATCCATGGATGGTGCCACCCTGCAGGAATATCAAGACGGCGCTCGGGCTGCCACATGAGCATGCGCCTCGGCCCCGATGGATCGACAATCGGTTCGGTATCGCCAAAATACTTTTCAAAATGCATAAACCCATGATTCCAGCGCAATCCCCAAATGCCATTTGACTCAACCGCGTTGAAATTCTTCTTATTGCTTGAATCCCGATCTAGATAGGCTTTGCAATTCCGGTGCGTACGATAGCCATCAGGCACTCTACTGATAAGATTTTTTGATTCTTCGTGCCGAAATACGGCAAGATTGTTGTACCATTTTTTCCATCTCTTCAGGACGGTCAAGCGCAGTGCAATGGAATCCAAAAACTCAGGTTGAGAAAATGCGTTCACACAGAGATAGCCGCCCGGCGCAAGTGCGGAACTCAGCGATTCAATAAATGATTCAGTCAAAAGACCGGGTACAATATGTTCTCCTTTAAATAAATCAAAAATGATTAGATCATAGTTTTCTGAAAGTGCAGGAACGATTTTTGCAGCATCTCCTTGTCGGATTGTCCACCTGTGTTTTGAAGGAAGGTTACCTATTTTTTGTGCCAATTCAACCATGTGTGGATCCCATTCAATAATCGTTATGCGAGGCATTGGATAATGCTTTAAAAGATGGGGTACAATCCCTCCGCCACCAAGCCCAAGCAACAAGATATGGCGCGGCATCGCTTCGACCGGTATGGGATGCAGAAGGTGTTTCAATACATGGGTCATGTAGTTTGATGTCTCATCAAACCGATCCACCAAAATTTTCCATTGCCCAAAGCGGCGGAGTATGCGTATCGTTCCGTTTTGATCTGATTTAATAGTATGTGATTCGTAGAGCCAGGTCATATGACTAGAAGCTTACTGTGATTTGTCTCTTTTTTCAAGCAAACAAAAAGGACGTCTCTTTCGAAACGTCCTTTTGTTGATCTCGATTTAGTATCGTGAATCATCGCGTGATCCGAAACCGCCACGACGTGGACCGCCTTGTCCACGACCGCCGCCGCCGCCTCCGAAACCACGTCCGCCGCGATCACCACCGCCAAAATCGCTTTTTTCGCGCATGGGGCGTGCTTCGCTAACGGTGATTGTTCGGCCGCCGAATTGAGTCCCGTTAAGGGCTTGAACGGCTGCCTGGCCTTCCGCATCGCTGCCCATCTCGACAAAACCGAAACCGCGGCTGCGGCCTGAGAATTTGTCTGTAATGACATTTGCCGACGTGACGGACCCGTGAGCTGCGAACAGCTCTTTGAGTTCATCATCAGTCGTTGCGAATGGGAGACCACCTACGTATAATTTCATAAGTGTATGGTCATCATAAAAAAATAAAAACCTGCTTCGACCCTTGACCCTTGCTCTACGTAGGAAACGGTAACGATGGATAAAACCAAACGATCCTGTTTTTTCCGTATGGAAGGACACTACAGGCTACTTCTCTATACTAGCACACTATTCGAATTTTGGCAAGGGGAAGCGGAGCTTTATGCTTAATTATCCCGCTTTGTGCGTTTTCGATCAATCGCCGTGAGTACTTTTTTGCGAAGTCGTATGTTTTTTGGCGTTGCCTCCACCAACTCATCCTCTCCGATATATTCAAGCGCATCTTCCAAACCAACGTCCTTTGCGACATCCAACCCTTCTGCAACACCCTCGCCCTTTGAACGCATATTCGTCAGTCGCTTCTCCTTACATACATTTACTTCGATATCTTCATCTTTGGCATTTGCTCCTACTACCTGACCTTCATATATGGCTTCTCCTGGCTTCACAAATAGCAATCCCCTTTCTTGTGCATTGATTATTCCATAACTCGTCGTTGTACCGGCTTCATGTGCAATCAATGATCCGTGTGAACGCGTTGTAATATCCCCTGCAAACGGTTGGTACCCGCCAAAAAGCGTATTCATAATACCAAGTCCACGCGTATCCGTAAGAAATTCACTGCGATAGCCGATAAGCCCCCGTGTTGGAATGGCATAATGAAACGTCGCCATGCCGGAATCAACATGCATATTTTTTAACTCTGCTTTCCGCCTTCCTAATTTTTCAATCACAATACCCATGTGTTCTTCAGGGACATCAATCCACACTTCTTCAATAGGTTCCTGGAGTGCGCCATCATCGTTAGTTTTTAAAATAACCTCGGGGCGGGATACCTGCAACTCGTAGCCTTCGCGCCGCATGCGTTCGATGAGAATTGCCAAGTGCAGTTCTCCGCGTCCGCTCACTACAAACTCATCGGTACTGGTACTTTCGTCTACACGAAGTGCAACGTCTGTTTCAAGTTCTTTTGCAAGGCGTTCACGAATATTGCGCGATGTGCAGTAATCCCCTTCCCTGCCGGCAAATGGCGAGGTATTCACGCCAAAGGTCATCTTCACGGTTGGCTGCTCAATGGCATGGGGGGTAATTTGAAGCGGTTGGTCCACTTCTGCAATCGTATCGCCAATATTCACCTGGGCAATGCCTGCGATTGCAACAATATCTCCCGCTTGAGCGCCCTCCACTTCAATGCGGCCCAAACCTTCAAAAGTCATAAGTGCTGTAATTTTTTGGTTTGCTTTCTCACCATCACGGGAAATATGCGTAATAGGCGATCCTTGCTGAACGGAACCATTCCAGATTTTACCAATTGCAATTTTACCCTTATACGTGTCGCTTACCAACGACGTTACAAGCATCTGAAATGGTTTTGCATCGTCACCTGTTGGTTCCGGAATATACTTTACTATTGCATCAAAAACAGGCATAATGTCTGTCATCGATTCAAGATCAGCGGAAAGCCCTGCTTTACCGAGGCGCGCGGCGGCATAGATTATGGGAAAATCTACCTGTTCGTCAGTAGCGCCTAAGTCAATAAATAACTCAAATGTTTTTTCTACTGCGTGCGTGATGCGAGCATTTTGCTTGTCGATTTTATTGACAACGACAATAATCTTATGCCCCGCTTCAAGCGCTTTTTTCAACACGAATCGCGTCTGGGGCATGGGACCCTCTTGTGCATCAACAAGAAGCAATGCGCCATCCGCCATCTGAAGAACGCGCTCCACTTCCCCACCAAAATCTGCATGGCCGGGTGTATCAATGATATTGATCTTGGTGCCGTTATAATTAACTGACGCATTTTTGGAAAATATCGTGATGCCGCGTTCGCGTTCGAGTTCATTTGAATCCATGATGAGTTCCTCGCTCACATTTTTGCCAAACGCAATATGCGCCTGCTTGAGAAGTGCATCAACAAGCGTGGTTTTGCCATGGTCAACATGGGCGATAATTGCAATGTTTCTGATTGACTGCATAGGTTGAGTAATAAAAAAAGGCTTCAGCCCCTTATGAATAGAGGCAGACTATCATAGATACTAATTTTTGTCAATAAAAAATGCCATAAAAAAACCAGGGCTATTCGCCTGGCTGTGAAGGGATATTGAGACGACTGGCAAGCTGATCGCGGAAATGTCGGCAAGCTTCTGCGATTTGTTCATCGCCATACCCAACTGCAAGCTTACGACTCGGCCATTCATGACTGATCACCCGCACTCTCGTATAGCCTCCTTCGGGAAGGATGAGATGCGTAAAGTCTCTTCCGGCATCCACTGCAAGGATAATGTCTTCGTAAGGACAGAGGGATTGCTGTCCAAAAACAAAGAGGATGTCGTCGTCTCTATAATAGTATTCTTCGACGAGATCAACGCTTTGGTTTGCCTGCTTATTCTCCTCGATACTGTCACGCGCTGCATCGATGATTTTTCGACCACTTGCACCGCCCGGGATTTCGAGTGTCATGACTGCCTTGGGATAGGAAAGCACAGTTTCAATCGTCTGAATTGTCCAAGTCATTGTAATGTTCGATACCGCGCATAGTAGCACGCATAGTGATAGTGTCAAGGCTCATGACGCAATAAAAAAAAGCTCCGGGGAGCTCGAAATACTAATCGCCGAGAAAGAATGTGAGGATTTCTTCGTCAGTTGCATGAATATTGATCGTGGCTGCCGTAGTACTTGATTCAAACTTCGATCCAAGACCAATACTGATTCCTGCATGTGACGCTTCTCTAAATGCATCAGCAAGCCGCTTGTTTGCAAGAAGGCGACCTCTGAATTTCTTGTATCCTTCCAGATCACCAAGGATAAGTGTAAGTCCAAAGCCCTGTGCTTCTTTTGACAGTTTGTCGTAGATAATTCTGTTTTGTGTGGCAGTAGGAAGATTTTTGACCAAAAAAGCAATGATTGCTTCATCTGATGCTTTTACATCGACACTCAAGGTTGTGACATACACACGGAACGAATCAGCTAATCCCAGGGGGGTTCTTGCTTGTGCGCATTTTTTGAACATCCCTGCAAGCTTTTCATTGGCGAAGAGTCGAATGCGGAATTTCTTATACATCTCCACTTCGCTTCTCATTAAGTACATACTGTACAGTCGCTCCGCTTCATCTACGAGATACTCTTCATTTCGATTTTTATGCAAGATACCAGTGGTAGATGCATACGAAACGGAAAAATCAGGCAAACCTATGGGTGTTGTTGCAGTAAATGTACTAATACCGATAGCAACTCCGAAGATCGCAAACGCCATGCTTGTTTTTGCTAATGCACTCTTTCTCATTGTGATAATGTACGCAAAAATGAGCCTATTCCAGAGTTCACTTTTTGTCAATAAAAAAGAGCCCGGATCTGTGATCATAACGGGCTTTCGAAATACTGCTTTTCACGCGTTTTACTGAGTGCTGGTGGCCGAAGGTAGACCAAAAGCACCATTGAAAGCTCGATAAGCAGAAATGTTACCGGTTGGGCTGCAACAACAAGTGTCCACTCTTTTACACCGCAGACGGCAAAAACACAAGAGGCGTAAAAGATTGTCCACGAGAGCTTGTCTTCTTTACTCGGATCGATCCATGTTGCCTGTAGCATTGGTACACAAGCAACAAACATAGTTACGCATGCAATAATGATGCCGACAAGTGAATCGCCAAAAAGTTTCCAGAGCAGTATACCCAGTACTGCCCCGCAGGCGCTAACTACATCAATAGGCTTCCACCCTTTTGCGCCATAGGACCACGAGAGGAGCATGGTGATTCCAGCGCCGAAACATGCGCCGACGATCTGAAAATTCGCTTTTCCCTTATCCAACATTCCTATTAACACAATAACATCGAGAATAAAGCCAAGCGTCCACGTGACTTTCACCGGCACTGTTTCTCTGCGTAAAATTGAGGTTGCATACGGTATGAATCCACCGATAAACAAAACTCCTGAAACGAAGAGGGACCAGTCTTTCCATGTGTGAAACGAAGAAATGTACGTTTGAATGATCGAATGAATACTGTTGATCATTGCTGGATCACACTAGCATTTTTTGATCGTTTTGTCAATGATCGGAAATAAAAAAAGAGCTCTTTTAATAAGAGCCCGCCGCATCGTTGGTGCGGTCAGTAGTCAAGGAGGATTCCATCACCCGGATCTGCTTTGGCTGCTGCCGCTTTTTCCTCGTCCCAGCGGACCGGCCATGATTGGCGCATGAGTGACATAGTGAAACACACATAGGCGCCAAAGTACTCGGCCAGCTGTTGGCGCACGGCATCCGCGAGCGCCTCATGCCAGTAGGGGCACCCTTCATTGTGAATATGATCGGAGGAAAAATCCATGCCGAGCCGATCGTGACTACCTAAGTCACTACCACCATACTCCAGCCAAAAATGGCCGTAGCCGATCCAGTCAAATTGTTCTTTGCTCGCATCGGCGTTTGCGATGGCCAGTACTACCTCTTCAAGCTGGCCGTCATCGGTCTGAACTTCCTGTCTATTGCGCATGCAAGCCATGCGGGCATAAAGCGAGAACATATAGACATCCGTATCCTTGTGCTCGAGAGCAAAACAAAAGATTAGTTCTCTGGTTACCTTATCCCGAAGAACAGTGAATTTGCAATGATCGCCCCATTCACGGAAAAAGCGTTGGCGATACATAAACTCATGCTGATCTTGGTAATGGTGGTCGCCTCGATACTTTTCCCACGCTTTTTCGTAATGTAATTCTTCCGAATATTTTCTATATAATGCGATAAATTCCTGCGGCCCGAGTGTTGACGCACCACCGGTACCGATAGTATGGAAACACAGTACTCGCACATTTTTGATTGTATTCATTATCAATGTTCGATACCGACAATGGTAGGTAATATTTCCCCGAATGTCAATACTCATGGATAAAAAAATCGGCCTATCGCAATGGTAAGGCCGATGTGGGATATGGACACCTAGGACATCCCAAGTTCATTGAGCACGCGCTCAAGCTGTGTACGGCATTGCCGCACCACCAGCAGGGGTGGATCGAACGGATCGTCAAGCGGACGATCAAGACTCTGCCGCGCAAGATGTTCCGAGACAATCCCCTTCAGTCGGGATGACAGGCGATGAATGATGCGCAACATACGCGCCCTTTCGCTTCCCTGCCCTCTCACCCAGTTGTCGCATAGATAATCTCCGTGCGCTCTCACGAGAGCCGCTGCGGCCAAGAGATCTTCATCTCGGACACCGCAGAAAATCCCTTGAAGCATGTGCTGCTTGATACGATCCTCCAGGACACAGAGTGCTGGAGAGATTGAAACATACCGCGACAATGTGCGGCTATATATGTCTCGTGCCTGTTCTATGATTTCTCCGGAAATGCAATGCCCGACTCCTGTCGAGCTTACAGTATCCCCTGCCTTGTTGAATGCGTGATGATATTCAATGAAGTTGACAACATTCGGTGCTATTTCGTCCAATGACTATTCCTCCTAACAGCTGTAGATAACTACAGACCCCTTCTTATACATAAGAGATATACACAGACTATCATTTGTTACATATTATGTCAAGTGGATTATTGACATTATAAGCGTCTGAAAAATAAAAAACCGCCTTCCCTTGGTGGGAAAACGGCAAGCTGTTGGAGTGCTCGAATTGGGCTATTCAAGGACAAAGACACTCTTAATCCCCTCCTTTGCCCTGAATGCAGCTTCGAAATCCTCGAGTGCGTACCGATCGGTAATCAGAGGAGTAAGCTGAAGCGCTCCACTGCCGACCAAATCAAAGAGTCGGTTCCATTCACGTCGCGTACGACCTACAACCCCTTTGAGCATAATTTCCCGACGCACAACATCATTGAGAAGTATTCGGTATGCATCTGAATCGCTTCCGAAAATGCCGATCTGAATCCATACTCCTGCCGAAACAATGAGCGAGCGACCGATTTCCAGAGACTGTGGTGCTCCGGTCGTCTCAATCACAGCATCCACCGAAAGCTCTGATAGCTTTTTTGATATATCGACATCAGTAATGTCATAGGTGGTAATTGACGAATCTAAGCTGGAAATGACGGCGAGTTTTTCTTTGCTGCGTCCGAATGCCAACACATCAAATCCAAACCATCGGGCTGCAAGCGCTGCTACACCGCCCATAATCCCTGTTGCACCGAATACTGCTACTTTCGATTTCCGTCCCAGTGGCTGCTTTGATAAGAGTTCAGAGAGGTGTTCAAGTGCGCGGATGCCGATCGTTGCAGGCTCAAATACCGATGCAACCGTTAGTGGAATGCTTAGCGGTGCAATGCGGACAATGTGTTGGGGTACAAGCGCATACTCTGCAAAAACACCATTACTGCCAATTCCAAGAATGCTCTTATGGGGACAAATATTCTCCAGTCCTCGCTTCACATATGAGCAATCGTCATGGATGTGGGATTCAAATGCAACACGATCGCCTTCCGCAATATTCGTAACACCCTCGCCGACTTTCTCGACGGTTCCCGAGCCTTCATGACCCAGAATGTAAGGTACGTTATTGGAAAGCGCGTTGCGCCCGTCATCCCATTTGTAAATATGATGATCGCTTCCGCAAATGCCTGCGGCAGCAATTTTCACAAGCACCGTGCCGGGTTTCACTTCAGGTATGGGAATATCCTGCAGTTCCAATCCTTTTTCTGCTCTGCATTTAACAAGCGCTTTCATACTGTCGACTCTACGCCAGATCATGCCGAGTGTCAATAATCGGTTCAACAGGACAAATAAGCGCATCAAGCGACTCATTGATTGAAATTTTTTTCTCAAGATAGGTATCGGGATGCAGCACGAAATTAATAAGATAGGGACCGGGATGGTGAAGTGCTCGCTCTAGAGCTGGCTGAATATACTCATGCGTACCTACCGTTTCCGAACGAATACCATAGCTCTGCGCAATCTCGGCAATGGCAAGCGGCTTGTCAAAAGTACTTCCAATAAATCTCTTACCGTATGAAAAATGCTGATGTTGCCGAATAGCTCCCAGTGATCCGTTATTAAACACAAGTATTTTCACGGGAGTACTAAGATCAGCAAGTGTTGCCAACTCTTGTATATTCATTTGAATATCGCCATCCCCCGTTACGACCACAATCGGTTCATCCAATGCAATACTTGCCCCGATTGCGCCAGGCAATGCAAACCCCATAGCGCCAAAACGTGAATTAGTATTAAACTGCCGAGGATAGGTGTAGGTAAAATGGCGAAGCGCCCAATACTTGTGAAGCCCGTTGCCCGCAAAAATTCTGATATTCGGAACTATTCGCTCCAGTGTTTCCATAATGAACGAGGGTTGAATGCCGGATGGTGCCGCATCAGAGCGCAATGCGCATGAATGTTTCCAAAGCGCAATTTGTTCAATCCATTCCGTGGGAGCTCTATAGGCACGCGAGCGCTCATCGTCAAGCATGTCGCTAATGATAGCACTCACATCTCCGGACAAACAAAGCGTTGGCTGAACAAAAAGTCCGCAGGCTTTATGATTGATATCAATTTGGATAATCTTTGCATTGGGAGCAAAATACTCCAATCGAGCAGTTGAGCGCGGTTCAAAATGCATGCCCCACGCGACAATACAATCTGCTTTCTGTAATGCTGAATTAGCATAGGGCGTTCCCAATACACCCAGAACTTCCAAGGCAAGCGGATGATGTTCGGAAATACTTCCAACCCCTGAAACAGTTGAGGCAACAGGAACATTCAAGCGCTCAACAAGATTCCTGAACATCACGTGTGATTGCGATTGCACTATGCCACTTCCGGCAATAAACACCGGGCGCTTTGCTTGGGAAAGAAGAGAAAAAAAAGCTGCACGTTCTACATCGGAAAGTGATTGCCTGCCTCCTTGATCATTCATAGTCTCTAGCTCAACATTCCCTAATGCGTTTTTTCGAATAATATCTGAAGGAATATCTATGAGTACGGGGCCTTGGGGATATTTCTGCGATTCGTAAAATGCCTGATGTATAATTGCGGGAATTTCTTCAACAGAACGAATGCGCCAATTCTTTTTGGTAATAGTGTTGGTAATACTGATCATGTCCACTTCTTGAAATACCCCTTTACCAAGATATTCAGAAGAAGCATTAAACGTCAGCGCCACCAAAGGTATGGAATCCGCATACGCCGCAGCAATCCCGGTGATAAGATTTGTCGATCCGGGTCCTGATGTTGCCATACATACACCCGGCACTCCGCTACTGCGAGCATATCCATCCGCCGCGTGCGCCGCAGCTTGTTCATGACGCACAAGAATGTGGCGAATAGTGCTGCTATGATACAGCTCATCATAAAAAGGCAGCATGTCAGAACCCGGATAGCCAAATAGTACCGTAACACCTTCATGTACAAGCGCGTCATGAAGAATGCGTGCACCGGATTGTACGTTATCGCTTTTCATATCTCGACTATCCTACCACAATACACCAAAAGAAAAAGAGCTCTATTGAATGTTAGTAACAGAATATGCACAGGAAGATATTGTCACCTTTTTTGCCAGATGCTATACTGTGGATTACATTATTCATTTCGCTACCATGCTTATGCCACCACGCGCAACCAAGAAAGCTGCAACCAACCTATCGCAGCCATTACCCAAAACAGCACAGCCTCCCCAAAACAAGGAACAGCAGCAAATCCAATGCAAGATTCATACAAATACACATGCAGTACTTTTGGGACTTGGAGCACTTCTTGTCCTCTCGTTCGGATTAAGCCTCAGTTCGCTCGCAGCAAGCAAAAAAACAGAACCGACTATTGCAACTGTCGGATCAAACGTACAAGCGCTGGAAGCAAAGATCGACAAACTCCAACGACAGCTCGATTCTGTAAGCGCACAGCTTCTGAAAGCATGCAATGATGTTTCAAATTCCTGCCTTGAAAAGGCAAGCCAAGCCGATGAAGAAACAACCGAAAGCACGGATGGCGAGAAACCAGATGAGAAAACAGAAAAAACAGCACCCACTACAAAAAAATAAGAATAGTATAAAAATGAGTCCGAAGCGGACTCATTTTTTTATCCCTTAACGACAATAATCACATTGAGCGATGAATATTTCTTTGCTTCGTTAGAAAGTATAATTTCTATACGTTTTGCATCCATCCCACATGCGCCCGCACCGAGCATTGGCACTGCTATGGATTGGAATCCTTCCTGCTCGCAATAATCTAATACATCATGCCAAACAGAACGGAGCTGGTCATACCCAATAATTTTTCCGTCTGCCTGGTAATCGATCGTAGGAATATGAATAACGATATCTGCTTTTAAGTTTCCTGCTGTGGTGGCAACATACCCACCCAACGGAATAAATCCCTGATCCTTGCATTCTTCACTAAGTGCAGGGCCAGCAGCCAATGAAATAGCTTGCGCAACACCGCCGATGTGATTGAGCTCCGTATTTGCAGCATTTATGATGACATCAGCCTTCACTTTAGTAATATCTCCCTTTTGTTTTGTGCATGGCATAGATTATTCGATGCATCCTATTTGAGAATAATGGGGAATGTACGGATTGCATTTCTTCCCCGCAAAAGACTCCACTAAAGGTTGTTTAGGGGGCGGTGGAATGCATCCAGGTTGAAATGTAATAGCTCTTGAT
Source organism: Patescibacteria group bacterium (assembly GCA_038065255.1). Classification (NCBI taxonomy): domain Bacteria; species Patescibacteria group bacterium. The sequence continues at coordinate 60,541 of JBBTRI010000006.1, read as the reverse complement.
GGATCACAGGACTTACCTTCATACTCTCCCCTCATTTCCTGCCGAGGAGGCTGAACACACCCATCCTGCCATACGAGAGGAATATCGCTTGAGCATGCCCTACCAGTAAATAAATTCTTTTGCAGTGCAGAAATCTGCCCTATGCATCCCGGCTGAAATGTAATGGGCATATCCGCACTGCATGGCCTGCCTTCGTATGGACTTTTGACCGGTATTTTTTTAAGAGGGGTACACCCAGACTGAAATGTCAGAGGAAGCTCAGGATCACAAAACCATGTTTTAAGGGAATCTTCACGCTTTTCGAGCCCGTCTTGTTTTTTAGCAATGTCATTTAATTTTTTTTCTTGTTCTTTCTGTTTGCGTTCATTTTCTTTTAGTTTTTTTTGAAGCTCTTCTTGTTCGCGCTTAAGTTTGCGTTCGGCAAGTTGTTTTTGAAGCTCTGTTCGCTCTTTCTCTTTTTTTGCTTTCTCATCTTCGAGTTTCTTTTGGTCATCTTCGAGTTTCTTTTGCTCTTTATCTATTTGCTCTTGTTTTTTGCGGTCTTTTTCTATCTGATTCAGTTCTTTCTGATCTTTTTTTTCACCAGTGCCGTATTCAATTTTTTCTTGTACCATAAACTGCGCCGCAGCAGAGCGGGGATTTGTAGGATTATTATTCACAACATCAATAGTATGGGTGCCGGGCATAATGGTAATTTTTGCGTTGTCCCGTTCGATCATCGAAGGAATGGTTATGCCAATATTTTCAAATGTACCATCATCTTCTGGCGCCAAATATCCCCCAACCGATACCTTTACCCGGTCAAAACGCACATTAAGCCCTTCTTTTGCTGTGAAACCCGCACCAAACAGCATGACATAAGTACCCGTGGGACCCTTCACGGGCGAAAGAGCTAGTGTTGGTTCTGATATGTTTTTTTGAAGAGGATTTGCAACGAGAGTAAACTGCCCCATTGCGTTTATCATTTTTTCTGTTGCAACATACAGTCCATACATTTTGGGTGTTAGTTTTAGTCTCACATCCTGAGGAATCTCGAGCCGCAAAAAAAGCTGGTCATCGGAACACTCGCCACGCATTGCCAATGTAAGCGTACAATCACGATAATTCCGCGCAATTGTAAGTTCGTACATAGTAGTATCATCAGGATCAACAAACCATGCCTTTGGATTTTGCCGCTCCGAATATGGTCCCCAGTCAAGCCCTCTCACTGCAATTGATATGACATTTGCTGTAGCAACAGGAGGGTCAATAAGCATTATCGATGCTTCGGGTTTTATATCGCGAGCTGTATTAGCTACAGCATCTATCCTACTCGGCATCGCTCCCAAAAGAATCCCTACAATAAGCACTCCCGGAATGCCGATTCGTAGTAGTGTTTTTTGCATAATTATTGTGTTCCTGAAATGGTTGTTTGAATCTGCTTAGTGATCGGCCCTGCAGTTGTATTGGTTAAATCAAGTATGCCGGATTTCACATATCCGCCAAAGGCACCCCAATCAGCATACACGTCATATACTGCTTTTATTTTGACTTGATTGGTTGCCTTATGAAACGATCCGACAATGGCGCGATCGCCATCCCAGATCGCAAGAGCCATGGGTTTATACACAGCGGTTGTCGGATCCTGTCCTTGTGGCACAAGCGTAACGGTTTGAATCGAACCAAGACTGCTGTCACGACCTGGGTAAATGAGGTCGATCTCGACAACAATCTCGGGCGCTGGTGAAGGCGCTTCTTCTTTTTGCTCAACGCTCGTCCCGCCGGCTTTCAGAACTTTAATGGCAGTCACCACTTGCGTTTTTGCATTTGTTAAGTCAATCTGTCCCATTTTTGTACTTTCCGTTCCCCAGTTTGCATACACATCATATTTTTTTCCTGTTTGAGGCGTACTTGTTGCCTTGTGAAATGAAGCGGTAACGCGCCGGTCGCCGTCCCACACTGCAATTGCTGTTGGCTTGTAGCTTGCTTTTTTCACATCCTGCCCTTCGAACACCAATTCCATTGTAACGATGGAATTCAGCGCACTATCTTTCTCTGGATATTCGAGTGTAATCTGCACTGGCACCTCCGACACCGCTCCATCTGACGATACGGCAGTTGTCCCGCCCTCTTTGAGATACGTAACCACATGGTGCCAGTTGTTGTAATCATATTCAAAGCGTATCTGGGTACCGCCGATTAATTTGCCTGGTCCGCGCAGCTTTGACTCGGAGAGGGTTAGAATATCTCCACTTACAGAATAGGTCCCTTTTTCGCTCGAGACTGAATACGTGCCATCCTTATTGAGTACAATGGGTGCAAAAAGCCTGCAGTCTCCCCCACCGCCACCACTCACATTATAGCTCCAACAGCGGTATGAACCGCTGATATTCGTAAATGCCGGTGGTTCTTTAAATTGCGGTTTTTGCTGCTGGAGCTGCTCTTTTACTGGAGAGGATGGCACACTCGCGGATTCCGACATTGCGGGCTGTTCCGGATCCGCATACTTTTGGGATGGTGCAATTTTATTAATATTATCGTTTGAAATACCCAAACCCTGTCCCCTCATGACAGTAAATGCATCAGAGGGGCGCCCAAGAAAATATCGCTTTAGATCAATGGGGTTCACATACCATGCCTCGCCATGTTCTTCGACTTGCAGCAAAATACGTCCTGCAAATTTCAACGCAAATGAGCGATTACGAACCGCACTATCTTCCGATGCCGAAATCTTTTCCAAATTGGCATTCGAAATACCCAAACCCAACTCCCTCATCACGCGAAAAGCATCTGAAGGTTTTCCAAGATACGCTCGCGTCCGCGTAAGCGGATCAATATACCATGCTTTGCCTTTTTCCTGGACCTGCAAAAGGATGCGTCCGCTAAACGTGTCTTTGAGCTGTGCGGCATTGGCAGTATGAGCACATGCAAATGCAAACATTATTGATAGCGTTAAAAAAAGGTATTTCATATGGTGCTCATAGTTATTTTGGTTCTGTTATCTCACTACTATACTACCAATGTTTATGGAAAGACAAAACTACCTGTCAAGAAGGAGTTTTGCTATACCAAGAGCTGTGCCATGAAACGTCGAGAGTGGCTGTATGGGGATTCCCGAAACCTGCTCCTGGATAGTTTTCATGAGCCCATCCCGCGTTACACCCCCGTCTATCACAAGTACGCGTGGCTGTAAGGGTAATTCTTTAAGACGTTTATCCACTAAGCATGCAATGCGTGTAAGCTGTGCAATAAGCTTCTTTTTACTATGGAGCGCCCGTTCAACTTCCTTGCCTCCAACGTCAATCTTTGCCTCGAGTGCATAATACGGCGTACCATGATTGGGTATGAGCGTGGTAAAAAAATTCTTTTGAGCTGCAAATATCGTACCGAGAGATTGCATCACAAACGTACCAGTGCCATATGTTACTTTCGTTGTACCTTTTTTACTGCCAGCTGCCGCCATACCAGATTGCTGGTCTCCACATACAGCGAGAAGTGGAATAGAATACCCAAGAATTTCTTTTTTTACTCTGCCATACTCGTACTGCGATGGAACAACCTTTGGCATAAGCTCTCGCGGCACACCGAATATACCGAGAAGTTTTGTATCCCAGAAAAGCGTCTGAATATTAAAAAGCAATGTTCGTGCTGCATTAGTGAAATCTGTCAGATGAGGCCTGCCTTCCACAAAGTTCCATAGCAGCCAGGAATCAACAGTGCCAAACAGTAGGCGATTTTGACGTATGAGAGTCTGAGCTTTTGGAACATTTCTAAGTACCCATGCTATTTTGGATGCCGAAAAATAAGAAGAAAGCACAAGGCCCGTTCTTGAACGGACATCAGATGCATGGCGTTTGAGCGAATAGCATTGTTTTTCCGTTCGCCTATCCTGCCATACAATTGCTGGATAGACCGACTTACCAGTCTTGGCATCCCATAGAATGGTTGTTTCTCGCTGATTCGTAATTCCCATCACCATGCGCGATGGATGAATACCCGATAAACGTACAGCTGTTTTAAGAACTGTGGCGCTCAAGCGTAAAAGTTCCTTTGGATTTTGCTCAACATGTGCACGTTTTGGATGACATATTGATAGCTTTCGTTCGCTTTGAGCCAAACACTGATATGTCTGATCAAATACAAATGCCTTGATACTCGATGTGCCAACATCAAGCACGAGTGCAGCGGTTTGATTATTCACATTTCTTAAAATAACGGCTTAATGCTGAGCGGGCGTCTTTTTTGCATGACAAAATAGCTTTGACAACTTGAAACAGCTTGAATGTTGCTGCCTTGCCGCCAAGCATCGATTCAAATGCTGCAATGGAAGATTTTCCTTCACTTTCAATACCGCACACGCCGGACAGAGCAAGTTCTTTACCGACACTGTAATTTTTCGAATAGTTACTTGAACCGGTTGCAATCAAATCGCCGATACCTGCCAATGAATAAGTTGTTGCAGCCTTGCCGCCAAGCAAAGGAAGTATCCGCGCCATTTCATCTGCCGCTCGCACAATAACAAGCCCTCTTGCATTCATTCCCAACCCCAAACCGTCAACTGCACCCAAAGCCGTTGCATAGATATTTTTCAAAACTCCCGCAAGCGCAACGCCACGGACATCGGACGAATAGCAGCATGTGATTGGCGTATGTGCAAATAATGCGGCAACTCTTTCGTACGCACGCCTATTTTTTGCAGCAAGAATGCCTCCTGCGGGAAGATTCATTTCCAACTCCTCCGCAAGCATGGGTCCACTCACAAGAACAGTGGGTTGGTTTCGATGCAATACTTCATTCAAAAGCACATCCATAGTGAGCTGTGTTTTCCGCTCAATACCTTTTGCAAATGAAACAACAATGGTCGTTTTTTTGAGATGCGGCCGCACCTGTTCGAGCGCCTTGCGAAACACCCATGACGGTACACAGAGAAACAAAAAATCTGTACAAGAGACAAGTGTTGCGAGAGGTTTTTGATTGGGCACCTTTTGAGGATTGGCATCCCACCATTCAATTGATAATTTTTTATTTTTTTGAAGAAGCTTCCCAATACAGCTTCCAAGCTCCCCTGCTCCAAGTATGGCAATGCGTTTCATAGATTATTATTTTTCACCGACGAGTATCATATTTGTCGGCGGATAGTCGATCTGCCGCAATGATGATCCTTGTGCCACATAGAGTGTAGCTCGCGGCTCATACTTGTTTTTAATGATATATTCATTAGAAAAAGTTTTTGAGCCATTTACAATACGGAACCCCATTCGCTCAAGAAGTTTCACCCAACCCGTATACGAATAAAACCCAAACTCTTCATGAAGTTCGCTTTTCCAGTTGTCGACATACGTCATTTTACTCAAGTATTCATACGCATCTTGCAAGCGAAGCTTGATATACCTCACTCCTCCTCGTGTTACGACAGTATACTTGATTTTTCGTGGAATGAATTCCTCAGCGAATCTGAAAAATTTTGCATAAGTTGAAAGCTGTCCGATTGCACCACTCGCTTTGCCGTCTTTTTCATTGAGAGATAAAAGAACGGTTGAATTGGGGTGTTCAGGCCCCACAACATCTCGGATAATGATTCTCCCTCCTTTTTTAAGCTGTTTATACGTGTTGTGAAGAACCCTATGAAGAAGTTTTTCACCAAGATACGAATACACTTCATGAAGAACGGATGAATAAATACACGTGTTAATGGAGTGATCTTTGAATACTTGGTCGGTGATATTTCTTCTATAGAAAAAAACAAAGGGGTTATCATACTCCTGCGAGCGGCAGTATTCATAGAAACGACGTACTGCTTCGATACCGATAATATCCGATTCGTTAAAATGCTTCGCAAGCAAACGAACCAATGAACCGGTTGAACATCCCACATCAACAATTTTACCTTCGACTATAAACGGTTCGATGTCCTGAAATTTGATATGTATAACAGAGTCCATTGAGAGTGCATACGTCTGGTAATTCCTCGTTTCAGTGATATCGGCATCATCATTGAGAAGGGCATCAGAAAAGAGCTCGACGATCAGATCACCAATATTATACGTATCATAAATCTGCTGGGATGAAAGATGGGCATACATTCGCCATATTTGATCCTTTCTCCAGTTTGTGCCAGCTTGTACGAGAGAATTGATAACTTCAAACGGGCGCGACACCGAATAGCTATTGGTTGCTGCTGAAACGAGCTCCATGGAATGATGGCTAAAACCAAGCTTGGTAAACAAACGGATGACATCCGGTGTCGAGCATGCCAACAGCGTATTCGATGGCCGAAGCAGTTGCCCTCCCTGGTACTGAATATGCGAAAGAAGATACTGGGCGTATTCATTGGTAGGCGCAGTATCCGGTATTGGATAGATTTTTACTTCACACCCGATATCTCGAAAACATTCTTGAATTGCCATAGTGCGCAGATGGAGCGGCAAGGGATTGCGGCGGGTATTTTCGTGGTTTGCTGATGTGACAGCAATGACAATGCGACGTATCTTCTTGCCCTTCCAGCCGTGGTACACAAGCGACTTAAGTGTATCATGTTGAAATGACGTAAGAATATGGTGCCTGCCAGGAAAAAGGATGGTCATAGGTGAGTGTGTATAACTCTTCCTACTCTACCAAAAATTGGGATTGATTAAAAGACTCCTACAAAAGAAGAGGTGGTATTTTATCGCATAAATACAGTACTATTTCCTTTTTCTCAATAATTCTCAGACTTCCCTCTTGACAGGGTTTTGAGATATGCTAGTATGTGTATGTTAGACACTAAGTATATGCCCATCGCACCACTCAAACAATTTGTCCACGCAATACTTGCAACTGATATCGTCATCTTTACCATCCAGAATGGCCAACTCAAAGTACTGCTTATCAAAATGACACGGCAACCCTATGTCAACATGTGGGCCATACCCGGCGGACTTATTACGCCGGACGAATCAGCCGACGAGGCAGCCCTCCGCCATCTCCGAGCAAAAACAAACGTCAAAGACGTCTACCTCGAGCAGCTCTATACATTTGGCCGTGTAGACCGTGACCCTCGCGGACGCGTAGTATCCGTCGCCTACTTTGCACTCATACCAAGCACCAATGTGTCATTAAAAACGACAGCTGATTATGCAGGAATTGATTGGTTTCCCATCAAAAAACTTCCTTCGCTAGCCTATGACCATAGTGAAATCATCTCACGAGCAATCGATCGCCTCAAAAGCAAACTTGCCTATAGCACCATCAGTTATAGCCTTCTATCTAAAGAATTCACACTCAGCGAACTGCAATCGGTATATGAAGTGATTCTCGGCCGCAAGCTTGACAAGCGAAACTTTCGCAAAAAAATACTCTCACTAGGTCTTATCCGCGCAACAGGAAAGAAACGCCGAGGCACGGCAAACCGCCCCGCAGAACTCTATACCTTCAAAAAACGCATTCCCGAATTTGTAGATATTCTCTGATAGTGCCTATCCCTATTTATTTTTTTATCCCTAGTTAGTGTATTATATACACCTATATGACTGCCACTCTATCATTTTTCCTGTCTGTCCATCTCTTTTTTCACTCTATAGCTTCTTCTTCCACTTATTTTTTCGCCTCTTAGTTAGTGTATATAATACAATATTAGTATCTCAATTGCAGGCATCACAAACCACTCCCCTCCCTTACGTCTCCATATTATTTTTTGCCTCTTAGTTAGTGTACTTAGTACACTTGTAGAATGAAGATCTCAGTACTTAACCACCAGAAAACCTTACTAAGCTCTGAGACCTGCATCTCTACGATGCGGCAACTGTACATTGAAAATGTCTACGACAAAAACCTTTCTTGAATCACACCTACCTTTCACATTTGCCCATGCATCAGTAACGGGACGTGATCACATACGATCGGGAAAAAACAATCATGATGGTTTCTGTGTCATACATCAACACAACGCAACTATAGCGGTCGTAACAGATGGGTGCGGCAGTGGTAGTCAACATGAAAATACTACTAACCACAATGAAATTGGCGCAGTGCTTGGTGCGCGCCTTGTATGCAGTGAAGTTCTGCGCGCGCTCAACAACTACGCTCCGGAAAGCCAACATCTCCTCTTTGATCACCAAAATCACTGGGAATGGCGCGAGGGAATACCGGGGCGTGTCTGTGTAAAACTCTCTGCACTTATCACCAGTATGGAAGTGGAGGATCGTGCAATCTTTGTGCAGGACCATCTCCTCTTCACGATTGTCGGTGTTCTCATGACAGCAACCCATGCTGCGTTCTTTTCGCTTGGCGATGGCGCAATGGTAATAAATGGCGAACACCTACCGCTCGAAATAGCGGAAGCAAATTCGCCGCCCTACCTAGCTTATCGTCTCGTGAAAACATCTCTGCCACCACAATCGCTCATTCTCACTGTCAACCGAGTGATAGCAACCAATGATCTTCATCATTTCCTTCTTGCAACAGATGGAATAGCCCACCTGCAGCGCCATGAATCCGACATGCTTCCGGGAACCGATTCACCTATCGGACCAGTCAGTCAATTCTGGACTGAGGAACGCTACGTGATGAATCGTGATGCGCTTCGACGCCGACTTTCTGCGATAGCAACAGATGTTGTCCGCATGAATAATCTCGGAACAGCAATTGCAAGAAATCCAGGGTTGCTGCCGGATGATACGACGGTGATTCTGGGAAAAAGAAACGAGGTATGCGAGCAATGACTACCGTCAATCTCAATGGCAAGCCACTCAAGCTTGAAGCAAAGCGGATTATCGGCCAGGGAGGTGAAGCAGTCATCTACGATATCGGAAATGATTTGGTATTCAAACTCTACAAACAGCCAGACCACCCCGACTTTACCAATCAACCAGATATCCAGCGAGCTGTACGGGAGCGTCTAGAAGAATACCAGACAAAACTCATGGCATTTCCAACATCCCTGCCACCGGAAGTCATTACGCCAATGGCTAGCGCAACTGATATGCGCAGCAATCGCATACTGGGATACAGCATGAAAAAAATCGTAGGAGCGACAGAGCTTATCCGCTACAGCGACAAAGCATTCCGCCGCAGTACCCCCGTTGATGTGATTCCGGCAATCATGCGAAATCTCCATGCAACACTCAAAAAAATCCATGCGATCGGCGTTGTAATTGGGGACTTCAATGATCTCAACATACTCGTACAGGGAACAGGAACTATGATCATCGATACGGATAGTTTCCAGTTTGGACACTATCTCTGCCGAATGTTCACGGAACGATTCGTCGATCCGATGCTCTGTACGATACAAGATTCGATCATGCTGTCCTCTCCCCATAGAGAAACATCTGACTGGTATGCATATGCATGCATGCTCATGCAACTTCTGCTCTATGTCGGGCCCTATGGAGGTATCCACAAACCATCACAATCAAAGCACAGAATGGGACACCGAGAGAGACTTGCGGAACGTATGACTGTCTTTCATCCCGATATTGCCTACCCCAAGCCAGCACTCCACTACTCCATGCTGCCGGATGACTTAATTCACGAATTCACTCAGATCTTCACGCGGGATAAACGAGGGGTCTTTCCTCAGCAGCTTCTCACAACTCTTCGCTTTCAGCAGTGCCCGACGTGCAGCTTGTTCCACGCCCGAAGCACCTGCCCTTCATGCATCACACCACAACGCCAGATTGTTAAAGAACACATAACCATTCGAGGAACGGTGACAGCAACACGCATCTTCAAAACGACCAGGATCATCATCCATGCAACTGCACGCAACGGAACGCTCCAATGGATCACCTACGAACAGGGGGCTTTCAAGCGTGAACAAGGAACACTCATCGTGAACGGCAAAACAACTCCAGACATGCAATACGGCATAGTGGGCACAGATACCATTATCGCTTCGAAAGGAATTATCGAGCGATATGGCCCGTCAGGGCAACGCTCAGTCGTTCAGGCAGATCTAGTCGAAGGACAAACGCAATTCGCAACCGACGGAGAGAGTCTGTACTGGGTTGAGCAAGGGCGCGTACTGAAAGATGACACCTATGAACCACGGCTCTTGGGCACTGCACTCGCCGGCTACACACGCTTTTGGACAGGACCCGCTTTCGGATTCGGATTCTACCGAGCAGGAACACTAGCGCAGGCCTTCATTGCAAAACCAATAGGCTCAGTCCTCAACGACTCCGTTCGTCTGCCTCAGATCAGAGGGCGGATCATCAATGCCAATTGCAGATTCTCTAAGGATCTCTGTTGGTTCACGATCTGTACCGATGAGTACGGCACGCTCATGCAGCGCACCTATCTCATTAATGCGCGAGGAGTAATCCTGGCGCAGGCGGAAGGCAATGCCGCAAACACGAGCTGGCTCTCATCGTTCAATGGAAGTTGCGCGATTGGGCCATTCCTATTCGTACCAACGGATAGGGGTATCGTGCGCGTGGAGCAATCAGGTTCCGATCTGGTCGTAACACGTGAATTCCCGGACACGGAAAACTTTGTTGATGCCGATTGCACGTTGCTTCCCTGCCAGGGCGGCATTGCAGTCGTGTCAGCACATGAAATCACCACGCTAACTCTCTAGAACACGAAAGGACGCCCCCGATGAAGACATCGACCAATCCCGCACTCCCCATCCCACCACTCTTCGAGGCGAAGAATGCCGAGAATTGGGGATACAACCCCTCGTCCCAGAAAGTCTTCGAAGAGGCCGAGCGCTGGCGCGCTGCTCACACCATCGCGCCCGTGAAAAAGTCGCGGATTCACGTCCTCGGCATCGACCTCCAGAAGGACTTCTGCTTCCCGGAAGGCTCCCTCTACGTGGGGGCCCGCAGCGGCCGGGGTGCGATCGATGACAACGTCCGCTTCGCGGAATTCATCTATCGCAATCTCGGCGTCATCGACGACATCACCCTCACCCTCGATACGCACTACCCCTTCCAGATCTTCTTCCCGTCGTTCTGGCTGAAGGAAGACGGCTCGCACCCGTCCCCCCACACCATGATCACGGTGCAAGAGATCCGGCAGGGCATCTATCGTCCCAATCCGGCTGTTGCCAACTGGATCGCCGGAGATGCGAACCCAAGCGCAGTGATGGCGTTCCTGAATCACCAGGTGGAGCACTACTGCGCCGAACTCGAAAAGTCCGGCAAGTACACTCTTTACCTCTGGCCCTACCACTGCCTGCTCGGCACGGAAGGGCATGCCCTCACCGGCGTGATCAATGAAGCGAGGCTTTTCCACGCGTTCGCGCGCGGCCGGCAATCGCTTCTGGAAATCAAGGGCGGGCACCCGCTCACCGAGAACTACTCCGTGTTCAAACCTGAAGTGACGACTCGCTACGACGGCGCGCCGCTCACGGAAGGCCTCAACACCAAGCTCCTCCTCAAGCTCACGAACGCTGACATGCTCATCATCGCAGGACAGGCTGCAAGCCACTGCGTGAAGAGCTCCATCGACGATCTGCTCGACGACATCATGGCGCGCGACCGTTCGCTCGCCGAGAAGGTGTACATCCTTCGGGATTGCACCTCCGCCGTCGTCGTGCCGGGAGTCGTGGACTATACGGTCCAGGCGGAAAGTTCGCTAGACCGCTATGCCAAAGCGGGCATGCACGTGGTTCTCTCGACCGATCCCATGGATACCTGGAAGTAATACCGCCGCGGGAGGGATGCCGATCGTATGGTGTCCCTCCCCGTACACCATACAGAAGGGAGATCTCTCAACCATGAACGTATTCAAGGAACTTGCGGATGAAGGCGAACTCACAGCAGACGCCCTTCGGACGCTCCAGATCATCGATTACGGTGCCCAGATCAAGGACGCCATGGGCATCAGCGTCGATGACGTCGAGGCGAGTGAAACGACCATCGTCACACTCCTCCTCGATGACTCCTCTTCGATCGAACATGCGGGAAACACCCGTGTACTCATCGACGGAACCAATCTCACTCTGAAGGCTCTCAAGGATTCCAAGCAGGCAAGCGGCATCTTGATGCACGTCGAAGCGCTCAACAAAGGCACTTACTCGCCATACGTGCTCATCGACAACATCGCGCCGCTTACCGGCACGACCTTCCGCCCCTACGGCAACACTCCTCTCTACGACAAAGCAGCGATCGTCCTCGGCCGGTCGCTGGCGAAAAAGAAGGAGTTCGCCGACAACAACGTCCCGACGCGTACGATCACGGTGATCATCACGGATGGGGCAGATGTCGGATCGTCCCAGCACACGCCTGCAACCATCAAACATGTCGTAGACAGCATGCTCCGCCAGGAGGAACACCTCATCCTCGCCATGGGCATCGATGACGGACAGACCAACTTCCGGCGCATTTTCGCGGAGATGGGCATTCCCGATGCGTGCATCCTCACGCCCGGCAACAGCCCTTCCGAAATCCGGAAATGCTTCCAGTTCGTTTCTCAGTCTGCCGTCAGAGCCAGCCAGAATGCTGCCGCCTTCTCCAACATAAAGACTGGTGGTTTCAGCGCTCTGGGAGGATTCGGCACCTAACCCCAATGGGAGTAGAGATATGTATTCTCTTTCAAATCCCTCTACTCCCCTTCTCTCTCAATATTTTTTTCAAAAAGAACGTTGAGAGAGGAGAAAAAATAATGCACCTTACAATTCGTTCTGAACCAATCATACAATCGCTTCTTGACATTGACTTCTATAAGTTCACGATGGGGCAGCTTATCTTCTTAAAGCACGGCAAACGACGCGTCACATTTTCGCTGACCAATAGAACTCGGTCGGTGAAGCTGGGCAACGTCATTGACATCCAACGTTTGCGGCAAGAGCTTGACCACGTCCGCACTCTCTCGCTGTCTAATGATGAAATCGAATACCTCAGAACTCTTTCTCTCAATGGCGTAAAGCTCTTCAGGAAGAAGTATCTTGCCTTCCTTTCGACACTCAAACTGGGGAGTTACCGGCTTGATGTCGAAAAAAACGGAACGCTTACGCTCACGTTCAGCGGCCCATGGGCAGAAGTAACGTATTGGGAAACAATCGCTCTTTCGATTCTTTCTGAGCTGTATAGTGAATCACTGTGTGATTCACTCACTGAAGATGAGAAATGCACTCGTATCGAAGAAGGGAAAAAGCGCCTTGACGATAAGATTGCGATTATTAAAGGAAATGAATTCATTGTCTTCTCGGATTTTGGAACGCGGCGCAGATTCAGCAAAGAATGGCAGGAGTATGTTGTCCGTACGCTTGCAGCCTCTCTACCAACTTCGCAATTCATCGGAACTTCGAATGTGTATCTTGCAAAGAAATATGGACTCAAAGCCATTGGGACCAATGCACATGAACTTTCGATGGTGTATGCATCGCTTGGCAATGATCTTGTCGCAACTCAGCAAGAATTGCTTGACGACTGGTACGATCTCTACGGATCAGCACTCTCTACGGCGCTCACCGATACCTATGGTTCGCCATTCTTCTTCCGTGAAGTATTCACCAAAGAACGTGCTGTGCAATGGAAGGGCACCCGCCAAGACTCCGGTGATCCGGCAGAATATGGAGAACAGGTCGTCGCACTGTATGCATTCTACGGGATCGATGCACGAGAAAAGCTCATCGTATTCTCTGACGGTCTTGATGTGAAAGCGATGAATGCCCTTGCCAAACAATTCGCAACGCGCATCATGTTCGTCTTCGGCTGGGGAACCAACCTCACCAATGACCTGGGATTCAAAGCTCTCTCATTGGTGATCAAGGCTACCGAAGCTGATGGAATCTCCCTTGTAAAGCTCTCCGACAACATCGAGAAAGCCATCGGCGATCCCGAGCGTGTAGAATGGTTCAAGCAACAGTCCGGCTACACAACCACGTTCAGACAAAAATGCGTGTACTAGACCAAAACACCGCCGCCATGGTAAGCATGTGCGGCTCTTTATTATTATGCAGCTATTTTTCTAAGTTCATTATAAAGATTATCTTCAATTTCTATCTCACCTGATTGGAGTATGGCCTGAGTAAGCCTATCTCCCTTCTCACCTGGTACAAAAATTTCATCAACATTTGGCAATTTTTTTGTTGCTTTTACTTTTTCTATCATCTGACTTACGCCTTCTTTAAGCGACGCAAGACCACCTAAAAGCTCTGGATCAAATGCTACGATCAAATGTCCTGCCCAATTACTTCCAACATCACCAATACCAGTAAAATACGAATGGAGAAGCGGTCCGGTAAGCGCCTGGATCATCATCGAAAGGCCTGAACCCTTATGACTTCCGTCAAAAGACTTAAGCGCTCCTCCGGCAAGCACATCTGATGCTTTTGTAGTTGGACTTCCTTCTTTGTCATATGCGATTCCTTCAGGAAGAGGCACTCCGGCAGTATCGGCTTGCACAACACCAAAAAATGCCATTGCGGAAGTCGTCATATCAAACACCATGGGCTGTGTAGCTGTAGGCACTGCAATCGCAAATGGGTTAGTTCCAAAAATTGCCTGGGAAGAACCTGCTGCTGCGACTGTTTCCATAGAACCGCACATCACCATTCCAACCAATCCAGAGTCTGCGATTGAACGCGCATAGTACCCAAGTGCACCCGATGAGGTATTGAGCTGATGAATACCTACCACTGCGATACCGCATTTCTTTGCTTTTGAAATCGCCACGTCAACTACATATTTCACAGCGACCATGGCATGGTTTTGGCCACCATCAAAAAAAGCTGACAAAGCTGTTTCTTTTTCTACTACAATGGGACGAGTGGCTGCAGATTTCGGAATCCCCTTGCCAATAAGCTTCACTACTCCCTGATTGTTGCCACGCATTTGAGCGTAAAGCATCACGTCAAGCATAACAATTGCTTCGCTTTCCGAATATCCATAGTTCAAGATCGCTTTTTTGGCAACCGCTTTCAAATCTTCAAGTTTTATGATCATAATAGTTTTATTAGGTATTGTTATTTATTTTTTTAGGGTTTGATAGAAAAGCTTACAGGCTTTACTAAGCTTTGATTGAATATCTTTTACTGATGCTACTTTGTAGAGATCTTCAAGTTGTGCGACAACGCGCTTTGGGAGGTCGCGTGAAGCATGCTTAAGATGATATTCTCGCTTTAATGGCGCATATCGGATGCGTAAAAGTTCCACTAAGGGTGCAAGTGCCCATTTGTGATAGTATGCAAGGGCTTCAAGGAAGTCCTTGCGTTTTATCTTAGCAATAATCCTCCCTTTTTGCCGTAGTGCACTTTTAAGAAACTCTATTCTCTTTTGTTGTATGCACTTTTCTTCAGCTGCGTTAAGCTTCTTATACTGTATCACAGTGCACTTATCAAAAAGTATTTTGGGACGCTCATGCGTATGTTCTTTAATAAAAACAAAATTACGGCTATGGCGCTGAACGCAAATATCTATAAGAAGTGTTGGGGGAGTATTATCAAGATGATATGCCCGTGTGAAAATATCGGGGTTGGGATTATCAAGAAAGCCCAAGAGGGTTGTCGGACCAAGCTTTTGCAAAATCTTTTTGATAGACCGAAACACTTCTCGTTCTTTACCATCTTTTACATCAAGCCAAACATCGATGTCGGAGAATTTATCAACAGTATTATTTGAATCAGCGCCTTCAAGCCACAATGCGAAAACGTGCGGATTCTTTTTTAAGCCATCGGTCAATTTCTGTATAATTTCATGCCTCGATACCATATATCATCCTTTCGAAAGCAAGTTTGTGACCAACGATATCATTAAGTATTTTTGAGCGGATAACTCCCTGAAGTAATGATACTGTTTTTTCAAGTTCCTTCAGTTTTAATGCTTGGTTGTCCCTAAGGCGGTTTTCATTAACTGTATACCCCTTCAAGATATGTTCTTTTAAGGTGTCTGTAGCCCACATTCGAAATTGCGTTGCTTGTTTTGAATTAACCCTATATCCAACTGATATAATTGCATCAAGGTTAAAATACTCTATTTGACGAACAACTTCTCTTCCTTGTTCAATTTGAACTGTTGCATTTTTTGCAACAGTTGACCTTCGATCTAGCTCCTTCTCTTTAAAAATAGAAGATAGATGTCGCGAAATGACGGATTTATCGCGTCCAAAAAGTTTGGCAATTTGATTAAGATTAAGCCAAACTGTTTCGTCTC
Source organism: Patescibacteria group bacterium (assembly GCA_038065255.1). Classification (NCBI taxonomy): domain Bacteria; species Patescibacteria group bacterium. Next base: position 44,483 of record JBBTRI010000006.1, on the reverse strand, counting down.
GAAAAGTAACTTCAAGGCGAGTTGAGCCATTGTCTTCTGTATAAATGACTACTTGGTTATCATTTTCCATATCCTTTCAGTATATCACAAAATCTTCTTACGAAACTCCCAGAAACCGCCCATATTTTTGTCGCCGTGCAACTTCATTGATTCATAGAGCAATGAAATAGAAATATTCCGCCACTTTGGCCTGCTTTGCTGAGGATCAACAATTCTTACGCTGTTCTTTGAAGGCTCAACAACATCAAATACAGATACGTGTCCTCCTCTTTTGCCATGACCGTTTAATTTCCCAGCATCAAAACACACAATAATGTCCTTATCGCTCTTTTGGGTTTCAAGAAGAAATTTTTTTATACCGGATTTATCAAAACTGCTGATTGGATGAAAAACCATTTCCAATGGGATGCCAAGCTTAGGAAATACCGTATTCGGATGATACTTTTTTAATCCGATCTGCGTACCATAATATCCCCTTCCCATATAATTCGCGGATGCCTTTGGCGGACTCCAAAATAATTTTTTATCATCCCTATGAACTATCATTCCCATGGCATGACCAAGAACTTGTTGGGAAATAAGCGGGATGCCCTGATGATACATAATCATTGAAATACATGCAGGAACACAGTGAGTTTTCTCCTGAACAAACGGCACATAACGCGTATCTTTCGGAATAATATCTTTAGGCTTCATACGATGTTATTAATTTCTTTTCCTTTTCAAAACGATCGAAAGCCAATTGTATCAGTTGGTCAATAAGCTGAGTTGATGAGATTTTGCTCGCTTCCCACATTTTTGGATACATACTGATAGGCGTAAATCCGGGGATGGTATTGATCTCATTCACGATCACTTCTCCATCGGATTTCAGAAAAAAATCAACGCGCGCCATACCCTCACAACAAAGTGTTTTATATGTTTGTATGGCTAGATCCTGGATCTTTTTTGTAACTTCATCAGACACTTTTGCAGGAATATCAAACGTCGCGCCATGTTCGTCAACATATTTAGCATCATATGAATAAAAATCATGAGTTGGAATAACTTCCCCAGGAACAGAAGCGATCGGATCGTCGTTTCCCAGAACGGAACATTCCATCTCCCTACCCTCTACATATTCCTCTATGATACTTTTTCTATCGTACTGAAAAGCTTCGTGAATCGCTTTTTCAAACGACAGTTGATCACTAGCCTTATTTACGCCTACCGAAGAACCAAGATTTGCCGGCTTCACAAATACCAATGATCCGAACTCTTTGACAACCTCTTCGTATGTCGGAATGGTCTTCTCGGTGATAGTCATAAAATGCGCTATCGGTATTCCCGCATCTCTAAGCAATCTTTTCATCACGTCCTTATCCATGCCAACGGCCGAACCTAAGACACTCGCGCCTACAAAGGGGATATTCGCAAGTTTAAGCAAGCCCTGCATTGTGCCATCTTCTCCAAAGGGTCCATGGAGTATCGGAAAGGCAACGTCCAACTTCCCTTCCGATTGTTGAGTATCCAAATTAATAAGTCCTCCATTACCCTGCGGAACGAGAACGACATGTTGACCTCCATCTAAGGACCACTTACCACTTTTGTCTACCAAGATGGGTGTAATATCGTATTTTTCTTTATCAATAGCGCTGATAATACTCTTCGCTGATTCCAACGACACTTCATGTTCTGCAGATTTTCCACCATAAATAATTCCAACTTTTATCTTTTCATTCATAAACTTCGTGTAGCTTGGATATTTTATGCTTTCTTCAGTGCATTCATAATTAACAAGAATTCATCACTTGATAAGTCAAGCGCCCTTAGCTCAGTTTTAAGAGGCCAATCCGCATCAATATATTCTTTACCGTTAAATACTACTGGCTTTGAATATCGTGGTACGAAATGAAAATGAGGATTAGGATCCTTCATCATAAGTGCAAGATAATTAAACTTTTCTGCGTCAAATACGCGAGTAAGTAATTCTTCCATCTCGCGAGCTACTCCAGAAAATTCCAACCACGCTTCTTTCTCAAGATCTCCGAGTTTAGTAACATCTGACTTCGCTGCCACTATGAGAGAGCCTATTGTGATCTGTTGTGGACGAAGCATTACAACCCAATAAGTATATTCCTTTAACAATGTTTTAGGATACCCGAAAGCAAGTATTGTCTGATTCATATTATTTTATTCTTTTCATTTATAAAATCATGGATTGATTGTGAGTGGCTTTGAAATCCGAAGTTATGAAAAGGAATATCTTCAAACTTAAAAAATGCATATTCAGAATTTTCAGCGTCAAGCTTAATCTGCACATCATGAGCAAGTTGTGCACAAAAAATTGCTGTCAAAATAGGGAGTGTGACTCCCTGATAATCATAAATATCAGCATATGATCGAAAATATGTCATCGTTTTTAAATATATTCCAAGCTCTTCACGAACTTCTCGTACTGCGGATTCTTCAAAACTCTCCTGTTGATCTACAAAACCAGCGGGAATACCCCATGCACCAGAACGAGGTTCTCTTGAACGTTTTAATAGAAGGATTTCATTTCTATCGGTAAAAAAAATAAGTCCGCTTGATGGTCTTGGGTTTTCGTACACTTCATAACCGCATTGCACGCATACGAAACAAGTTTGTGTTTTTTTAAGAGCACCGCCGCAAAGCAAACAATATGAATAGTGCATACTCTATTGTTGAAATAGTTCTTTCTTTTTCTTTTCAAGTTCTTCTCCTTCCAAAAGTACTCCTTTGTGCAATTTATACAAGAGGATTATCCACTCCAAACTGCTTCAGGGTTAGATCAAAAACAATCCCATTTCAAAAGATATACCTAATCAAGTTTCACTGATTTTGAGATTTCCCACAGCGTATCATACATCGCTTTCATCATCTCATAATGCTCTCGTGATTTCACCATAAGTACGTAGCCGCTTTTTTTGCTTGCAATATACATAACTATATCGTCATAGAGAAACATTGTTGTTCGAAATTTCCCATGCATTGTTTTGGGCAATATTTTTACTTGAGAAAGTCCTTTGTATGATTTCAGCATGATTTCCGGCTTAAGCTGCTGCTCCCAGAGATTTCGTGTTGTAATATTTCTTGCACGGCGTTGATCAATATACTTTTGAGAAAACGGCTGCCCGGCTTGCCAAAAAAAATTATCATTAGGCGCCAGGGAATCGATATGGCGCGAACGCCCATAGAGTGTTTCCATAATGGCAATTTTCATATTCTGCTCGCCCTCATAAAACGATACGGCCGGCAAGCCTTCATGCAGTTCTTTTTTCTTTTTGAGTTCCGGAATCCATGCATGCACATCTGCGATGAGTGATTTTATTTCTTCTTGGCGCAACTCAAGTAGTGTTGCGAGTTTTTCAGGCTGCTCCGCCTGAAAACGCGTGACACCAAGTGCAGCTACAACCTTATGCAACAGTCCCTTATCTTCAAGCTGTTTGAGGGCGTAGTAGAGTGTGGGGCGCTTCATATGGGTTGCCTTCATAAGCTCGCTAGCCGTAAGCGCGCCCTGCATGCTCATAGTGAGGTAGAGTTCTTGCTCAGAAGATGATAGGCCCAATTTTGAAAGGATTGCTTCGGTATTTGGCATAGTTGTCTAATGGTTATTAATACATATTGTACATTACTCCTTCCGGGGATAGAGTCAAGGTGTACAACGAAGGCAAGCTCGAGTGAGTTTAGCCACGTAACGTACATTGACAAGGAAGTACACCATGAAAGCGCCTATGATTATCCGGTACTGGGGAGTGCGGGGGTCCATCCCCTCGCCACTCACCGGCGCCAAGGTTCGCGAGAAAATTCTCAAGGCTCTGAAGATTGCCCAAAACGATCCGTCGTTTGGGGAACAATCGGAAAGTACTCTTGAGAATTGGGTTGATGCGAACCTCCCCTTCGAAGTGCGCTCTACCTATGGTGGCAACACCACTTGTGTGGAAGTGCGCTGCGGAAAGACTCTCATCATCATCGACATGGGCACGGGCTTGCGTGAACTGGGTTCCGCACTCATGCCCGAAACACTCGAAGCCAAAGGGCTCTCGGGAATAATTCTGCAAAGCCACGTTCACTGGGACCACATCCAGGGCCTGCCATTCTTCAACCCGCTCTACATGCCAAAGGGAGTGTTCAAGAACAAGTTCATCTTCTATGGCGGCAAGGAATGGGATGCGAATCTCGAAACGGTCCTGAAGGGACAAATGGATCACCCTGTATTCCCAGTCATGTTCGGTGAACTCAAGCATACTGGAATGGAAATGGAATTCCATACCATTCACGATGGCTGGACAATCACCATCCAGTCTGACGAGGGTCCGATCATCATCAAGGCACGCAAGCTCCATCACCCCCAGGAAACATTCGGCTATCGCATCACCTTCAATGACAAGGTATTCTGCTTCACCACCGACCATGAGCCCTACGGCAATGATGCCATTCCCGTCCCGCTCAAGGACCTGGTTGCTGGCGCAGATCTCTGGACGACCGATTGCCAGTACTCACTCGACGACTACCTTGGTGTCGGCAGCGTCCAGAAGCTCAACTGGGGACACTCCTATCCCGAGTACATCGCCAAAGTTGCCCGCGCAGGCTCACCGCTCCGCATCATGACAACACACCATGACCCTGCAGCATCAGACTACAAGATCACGGAACTCGCAACGTTCGTAGAAACGCTCTGCGATATCCCAACCAAAGCGGCATACGAAGGCATGGAGATTGCTCTGTAGAGCAAGGGCTGGATTCGAAGAATGCACCACATGCATCATCGAATCCGGCCGATTTTTATTTTGAATTGATGATTTTCAGCAATTGCTTATGGAGTGCTTCATTTGCTGCCAAAAACTCATCATCTTGAAGTGTCCACTCTTCTCCTTTGAAATTCGTCACACGACATCCGGATCCTAATAAAATAAGTGAAGCGGCCGCATAGTCCCACACATTGCAATCACTAGATATAAACCAATCTCTTTTCCCTGCTGCAACATATACTGCCGATACAACAGTCGATCCCGTCCCACACACCCAATATTCGTATGCATCTGCCGCGTCTACAAACTTTTTTAAAATCGTAAGTCGTTCGCGGTGCCATGAAGCAAATCCTGCGCCATAGCTTTTCTGAAGACTTTCTTTCTTGGAGCATTGGATCGGAATTCCATTCATAGTTGCTCCACTGCCTTTTCTCGCATAAAACAACTCATCCGTGCAAGGCAAGTATATAGCCGCATACTCAACAATGCTATTCCGTGCAACTGCAATGGAAATGCCAAAGAGCGGCGTATGCGTGGCGTAATTCCTTGTACCATCAATGGGATCAACAATCCACACATATTCCTTATCTGCCCGAACATCATCTTCCTCTTCTGAAATAACGCCATGATCCGGAAAATGTTCATTAATTGCTGTAAGAATAAGGCTTGATGATGCCATGTCGGCATTGGTCACCACATCCGCTTCGTCAGATTTGGTATGCGTTACATGAGAATTGCCAAAAAAATCCATCGTGATCTTCCCGGCCTGTTTGATGATAGATACTAAAAGTTGTTCAATGGGGTCCATAGTAGTAAATAGTAGTGCTATGAGATTTTCAGTATATCAAACTGGCGCTCAAAAACCAAAGAGTCTATACTATGTGTAAGAATCATATTTTTTCCTATGCATACAATTATCAAAAATGCTCTTGGTGTTGCCATTATTCTATTCATGATTGTTGTCGGAATTGTCTTCTTCAACTACGAACAATCCTACAGCAACGCTCAGCCTTCAAAGCGGACATTTAATGCCAATGGCGAGGGGAAAGTCATTGCCATACCAGATGTCGCTCAGCTTACGTTTAGCGTTATCACAGAGGGCGGCAAAAATCTCTCCGATCTTCAAAAGGATAACACAACCAAGATGAATGCAATAACTGACTTTTTCAAAAGCAAAAAAGTAGATCCTAAAGATATTCAAACACAGAGCTATTCCGTTAACCCGCGATACCAGTATTTCAATTGTCCTCCACCCAAAAGCGATCAAGAATCTTCCGTCTGTCCCCCACCGGAAATTAATGGATATACTATTTCTCAAACAGTCCTTGTAAAAATACGCGAGCTGAATAGTATCGGCGATAGTATCTCTGGCGCTGTGGATAAGGGTGCAAATAATGTTTCGGGGCCCGATTTTACCATTGACGATCCAACACTTCTTGAACACAGGGCTCTCACGGAAGCTATCAAAGTAGCAAAAGATAAAGCTCAAAAGCTTTCGGAAGTAGGAGGATATAAGATTGGTAAACTTATTTCCATCAGCGAAGAATCGGACAGACCCTACCCCTATCAGGGAATGGCTTCATATGACCTAGGAGGAGGATCAGCAGAATTAAAAGCAGCCCCATCGATCCAAGCGGGTTCACAGGAGGTGAGAGTCAATGTGACACTTACCTACGAAATCGAATAATTACTCTGCTCGTTGATCATCAGATTTCTTGAAGGAGACCTTAATCACAGGATCGTAGACGTTATTGTAACTGTCAATTACTCTTATCGCCTCTCCTTTGGCAAGATGGGCGATGGCAAGCGCCACAAGTTTTTCTTGTTCTTCCTTAAGATCGGATTTGAGCTGGTCAATTTGTTCGAGTTCTTTGGAAAATTCAGATTTTAATTTCTGTTCAATTGTTTTCTTTTTTTCTTGGAGTGTTTTTATTTCTGCAACAATATCCTGGTAATCCGCTGACTGCACTTGTGCTTCGCGATACATAGCGCGAAGTTCACGTTGTTTTTTCTTGCTTTCCTGGATGGTTACAAATACCTCCTGTAGATTTGGCATAGGATTTTTATAAGATAAAAAAGTAAAAGGCAAAACCTTTCACATCATTTAGTATAGCATTACTATTATTTGATTCCTAATTCTTTCAATTCTAAGCTCTTCCAAGGGATATCTGTCTGGAAGACCCTACGGACTACGACGGCCGGAGTCGGAGAAATTTTCCAGTAGGAAAATATTCGAGTCTGACAGATAGATGCCCGGAGGAAAAGAGTTTAGAATTAAAAGAATTCATAAAACACCTAGATCAATGGTCGTGTCAATGCGAATCTTTGAAACAAAGTCTGGAATGTGGCTCACAAGGATCATTGCGCCTTGATATTCATTGAGGGCTTGCGCAATGATGGGCAAATGCCGGAAGTTGATATGATTCGTAGGTTCATCAAGGATCAGAAGGCCTGGTCGCATGAGCACAAGGCGAGCAAACACAAGTAAACCTTTCTGCCCTTCAGAAAGATACTTGATTGTCGTATCCAATGCTTTACTGTCCAAAAGAAATCCTGAAGCCGTAGAGCGTAGCAGTTGATTTTCTTTTTCCTCCATGGCATCCCACAGACTGTCGTATGCTCGCTGATTGTAGTCTAATATGGAAAAGTCCTGCCGATAATACCCGACGCGCACATCAGAACCGATAGTAACGCCTTCGGCTGTACCTGATACGATCTTTTCTAAAAATGTACTCTTGCCAATGCCATTCGGGCCGGAAAGCAGGAGATGTGTATTTTTCCGCAATGTGACGTCCAGATCCTTCACAACAGCTTCACCCTCTTTGATAATACCTACTTTATTTATCTCAAGTATCCTGCCGCTGAATTCAAAGAAAAATTCTTGAGCTGGAACTGAGAACTCCCGTATCGTCTTGTCTTCCCTGCGCACATCTACCATCGTCTCTTCCATTTCTTCGGCATGTTCGCGCATGCGCTTTGCAACCGAACGGAGCTTGCCGCCTTTGTGGGCAAACACTTCCGCTTGAGCTATCTTTTTCTTGATCTCTGTCTCCGCGCGCGCGTTCTGCATGCGTTCACGCTCTATGCGCTTAGTTATTTCTTCCACAACATTATAATAATTGCCGACATACTGCTCCACTTTCTTGGTATGCGAATCCAGATACAGCACGCCGTCGGTGAAAGCATTGAGAAATTCGGCATCATGAGAAATGACAATCACAGTCTTATCATAGACCATGAGAAAACCAGTTAAGTGGTCTATACCCTCTTGATCAAGGTTATTCGTGGGTTCATCCAGTAAAAGAATATCCGGATCCTGAATTAGTGAATACGCCAAGAGTAGGCGTGCCTGCTGACCTCCGGAATGCTCTCGTAATTTTTTATCTGTATCCGTTTTCAGATTTACAGCATCAAGTACGTCAGCTATACGCTTATCGATATTATACGGCACTTCCGCAAACGTCGAGGCGAACCATTCTTTAACGGTTTTGTCCTTCTCTTCAGTGTGTATTACCTGTCGCGCTATGCCGACGGTGGCGTCTTTGGGGGTTAGCGCAATATTCCCTTCTTTAGGTGAACATTGGCCAAGGATTAGCTTAAACAGAGTCGTTTTCCCTGCACCATTCTGCCCCATAAGAGCGATCTTACTTCCATTGCGCACAGAAAAAGATGCCTCTTCCAAAAGAGGTTTGTGTTCTTGATATTCAAATGTCACTTCGTTAAAACGAAGTACGACTGTTTCTTGCGCCATAATCAAAACAGTCTACAGCATATTCGCTTCCATTGCAAGTGTGAATCAGGTAACTAGTCTTCTATTGGCGCTGGCGCTGCTGGAATGTGGCTTGATCGGGGCGTATTTGAATCGATTGCGCTGTCATGCTGCCGTCGCTGTTGTCCTCGCCGGAAACCATTACTTGTTCTCCGATTGTAATATCAGCAAATGATCCTTCCACTGATTTTGTGACTTTTGTCGCTGCGGACATAAAGACTATTTTTGATCCTCCGTTTCGAAGTTTTACGATTATGCTTTTATCATCTTTTGACAAAATTTCCCCGTTCACAAAACCGCCGGCGCCATTTCCGCGCATACCGCCCAAAACTCCATTTTGACCAGCGTTTTGAAGTCTGGTGTTTACTCCACTAGGTCGCTGTTGTGGGTTCTTCTTTGCGTACGTCATCCCACCATAAAAGGAACCTGAACCGACAATAATAATAACAATAATTCCTACGATAACTTTTTTCATATCTTATAAAATTAATACTTATTCATAGCGTAACGCCTGGATTGGATTGAGGGCTGAAGCTCGACGTGCCGGATAATACCCAAACACAATGCCTATGCCCGCAGACACGCCAAAGGCAAGCGCAATGGAAGGAAGAGAGATATGCGTCTGCAACACACCGATTGATGTTATCAAAAGCGATATTCCAACACCCAGAGCAATGCCGATACATCCTCCGATAAGCGTCAAACAAACGGCTTCACTCAAAAACTGAAGAGTGATATCTTTGCGCCTCGCACCGATTGCTTTACGCAATCCGATTTCTTTGGTGCGCTCCGTAACATTCGTCAACATCATATTCATAATACCAATACCGCCGACAAGAAGCGAGATACTTGCAATCGATGCGAGAAATAATGTGAAGGTATTCACCACCTGCGTGAGTGTTCCCAAAACATCCTCTTGAGAGATGATGGAAAAATCAGGATCAGCAATTCGATGGGATGCCAGCAATGCATCATTCACCGCGCTTCGCACTGTCTCGATACTGTTCTTATCTTTAACGCTTATGGCAATCGATGAGAGATAATCCGTTCCGCTTAATACCTTTTGCATGGTAGAAACCGGTACGAATATCATATCGTCAGGGCCGGAAAATCCTGCGCCACCCTTACTCGCAAGCGTACCGACAACCGTAAAAAGCGACTGGCCGATTCTAATTGTCTTGCCAATCATGTTTGATTCACCAAACAAATCCTTTGCGACAGTAGCACCCAGAATTGCTTGGCGCCCCATACTTCGCACCTGTGCATCGGTTATAAATGACCCATCAGAAAGTATAAGGTTGTGGACAGTCGTATATGATGCTTGAGATCCCATGATGGTTGTATTTGTATTATTCCCCGTCGGAGCGCTTACCTGGAATCTTCTCGACAGCTCAGCTGAAATACCGGCAATACCATCTATGTTTTCTAACAACTCCGTATCCATATTTTTGAGTGTTTGCGCAGAACCTCTTCCGGCAGATACAATCCCTCTTCCGGGTTGCACAATGCCTGGCATAACCATTAACAAATTCGATCCCAAACCTTCAATACTCGATTTAATTGCATTTTGCGCCCCCTGCCCTATCGACACCATCACAATAACGGAGCTAATTCCAATCACAATACCCAAAACAGTAAGGCTGGAACGAACCTTATTGGATAATAGAGCGCTTACTGTTTCTTCTAAAAGATCAAGAATGCTCATAGTCCTTTATGATACGATTATGATTCGTGGTATCCTCACAAAGCATGCCGTCTTTGATAAAGAGAATGCGTTCGGCATGTTCTGCAACATACCGTTCATGGGTGATAAGTATGATCGTTCTCCCCTGCTCTTTATTAAGACGCTGGAATGTTTCGAGAACAATTTCTCCCGTCGCCGAATCAAGATTGCCTGTTGGTTCATCTGCAAGAATAATCGATGGATTGTTGATAAGGGCGCGCGCAATCGCAACGCGTTGAATCTGGCCTCCGGAAAGCTGGTTTGAAAGATGATGATAGTGTCCTTCGTCAAGTCCGGCTGCTGCAAGAGCGGCTTTCGCCCTGATAATCCGCTGCGAATGCTGTATTCCGGAATAGACCAAAGGAAGCATGACGTTTCTCAATACGGTTGTTCGCGGCAAAAGATTAAATGCCTGAAAAATAAACCCGATTTTTTCTCGCCGAATATCCGCAAGCTCGTCTTCATTAAGAGATGAAACATCCCTTCCCTCAAGATAGTATGTGCCGCTTGTTGGCGTATCAAGCGCTCCGATGATTTGCATGAGAGTCGACTTGCCGGAACCTGACGGCCCCATAATAGCAATAAACTCTCCCGACTTCACGGAAAAGCTTACTTCCTTGAGTGCTTGCAACTCAACTGACCCTGTTGTATAGGTTTTTGAAATGTTCTTCAGATCAATCATATGCAAACTTATCTGCCAAGCCTTCCTGCCGCACCGGAACTGCCGCCGCCAAACCCTCGACTCCCCCCGGGCGAACCAAAGATACTGGGAGCCTGTGATTGAACCGGTTGTGATTGTTGCTGAATGGTTTTTACAATTATCATATCGCCTTCTTTCAACCCGGAAATAATTTCTGTGAGTGTATCATTTGCTCCTCCTGTTATAACCAATGCTTCCCTCGGTTCAGATGCGAGTATGATATTATTGAGCTGTGATCGATCTGGTGGAACAGATTCTGATGGCACAAGAATATACGATGCATCCCCGCGGCTTTTCAGAGCGCTGTTCGGCGCCACAAGAACATCTTGACGAATATCAATAATAATCGTTCCACTTGCGCTCATACCCGGCTTCACTCGTTCATCCTGTATATCAAGAGAAACTTTTACGATATACGTAACGACTCCTTGGGACACGGTGCCAACCGTGTCTATGTCGGAAATGCTGCCACTTATGGCTACATCAGGGAGTGCATCAAACGTAAGTGTTACTTTTTGAGAACGTTTGACTTTTGCAACATCAACCTCGTTGAGAGAAAGTTCTACAATACTCTGGCTGGTAATAAGCGTTATCGCAATGCTTGACGGTGAGAGCGAATCATTGGTTTTTACCGGTAGAGCGGCAATATCGCCACTGAACGGAGCTCGAATCGTATAATCTCCAAGTTTCTCCTGTGCATCGACAAGAGTATTCTTGCGCTGGATAACGGTAAGTTCTTGCGCCTGGATATCCAGCGGGTCGGCTCCTTCCTTAAGTTTTCTCAAACTTTCCGTTTTTTCTACTATCGCACGGTCAGCATCAAAAATAGCATCTTCTCTTTGCTTAATAGTAATTTTTTGCGCCTGGATATCCAGCGGGTCGGCTCCTTCCTTAAGTTTTCTCAAACTTTCCGTTTTATCATCAATGGTCCTTTGGGCACTTATAATCGATGTCTTTTTTGATTCGATATCCTGTTTAATCGCCAAAAGATTCGATGAGCTAATATTGGATTGGCTGGTATATGTTGTCAGTGTATTTTTATGGGTCGCCATGACTGATGGCAGCGGATAGCTATGCTCCTTCAATGCATTTTGAATCAGATCAACAAAGTTATTTGCAGCCTTCACTGTATCGGATATCAATTTGCTTGTCTCGTATGTTTCGATAATAAGCGCTTCGAGTGTTTGAGGATCTGACGAACGGGATGATGTTTTATAGTGATCGAAGTTTGTATCATATTCTTTTTTAGCCGCCGCATAACCGGTAACAAGATCTTGCTTATATCGAATAACTTTATCTGAATCCCATCGAGTTATTTGGTTTGCATACCAATCAACATTAAGTTGATTGCGATCGATGGAGCTGACAAAAAACATGTCATTCAAGCCAGTCATGATTGTTGGAAAGTTTAAAAATGCGTCTGCTACAGCATTAAAACCATCTTCGCGGGATTTTTTCAGATCGTCTTTGGTCTTTAGTAGCGATTCCTGCGCAGATATAAGAGCATTGTTAGCCTGCAATAAGGCAAGTTCATCAGGGGGTTGGATCATTTTTTGCAAGGCAATGCGAGCAGAATCAAGATCTTCTGCCGCACGCTGTTTTGCATTCTTGCTTTGTGTAAGAGCATTCTCTGCCTGAAGTACTGCAAGACGATCGGGAGGTTGTTTTATTTTTTTGAGCGCAAGTTCAGATGACTGAAGACTTACCTGAGCATCCCGAACAACCTTAGCAGCATCTTTATTGTCAAGACGTACTAGTACCGCCCCTTCTTGTACATGCTTCCCATTTGAAACATCAATACTAATAATCGTACCGCTTACCATGCTTTTAACATCAAACTGATTTGATGCGGAAACATGACCACTTCCTGTAACCGAAGATATGATGGTTCCCCGTTTCAGTAATGAAAGGCTATAATGCGCCGGCTCTTTATTTTTTGAAAATATGCCGTACAAGAAAAAAGCTCCTCCTACTAGCACAAGGATTCCAAAAACTGTAATGAATGTATGTCGGACAAACCAATGGGTATGATTGGATTGAATCATATACAGGTACTTAAAAAAATTATTTTCCTGCTTGCGCTTCCAAGCGGAGGGCAATAGTAAGCTCATCCGAAACATTTGCCACAAATGGGATATTCGGAATACTCAGCCCGTAATCCGATCGTTTGATAGTACTTTGAGCATCACCTGTGAGAGATTCAGGCGATACAAAGACATTGAAAGCATTAAACACTACTTGTTTCGTCACACCGGCAATAGTGAGATTGCCGGCAATAGTGAGATTAAGCGGGATGCCTGCAGCGAAAGCTTTCGGAAGACCAGTAATTGTTGTGGGTGTGAATGTAACCGATTCCTTGCCAGCATCCTCGGAATGGAGTATGAAGCTCTTAATGGCGCCATCTCTATTTGCACTGTCTGTGCGAAATGCCTGAGCATTGATGCTGATCGCACCTATTTTCGTCTGAGATGGATTACTGAAGTCAACGTCAACGTTCCCTCCTACTTCATGAGTTTTCCCAACAACAGTAAATGGCGTGCCTCGAAGAACTTCATTAATCGTAAACGATGCCTCCGAAGCACTGCCAACAATTACGAAGCGAGTAGTACGCGCTTGCTCACTCTGCGATTGAGTGGGCTTTTGCTCTGCCGACACAGGAGTATCTTCCTTCCGGATTATCTCTTGAATATTTGAAGAAACGCTCTGATTGGTTGATATGCCGGGAGTTTCCTCAGAAAAGCGCGTCAAAAAAAGAAATGCTCCAATGCCAATAAGGATAATGCCAAATGCAAGTGTAAGTATTTTTTTTATATCATGAAGCATATACCTATAGGTACTATAAATATGGATTGGATTTCTTTCAAAAAATACTAATTAGGTAACGCTTCCAGCTGCTTAATGTCTTGTTCATACCGCTCTGCGATTGCAAGTACATTATCGCCATAAAACCGATATGTCAAATTGACCGATCCGGAAAAATAACGCAATGCTGCATTGAATTCACTCTGCTCGGAATTGCGTGCACCATCACTGCTTAGCTTAATTGCTGCAGCAATAAATGCATCACGAATATTCCATGGATTAGCGGCGCCTCCTGTGACGGTTCGTACCTTATCTCGATATCCCATCCATGTTGACGGAATAAATTGTGCGGGACCCATGGCGCCGCCCCACCCAATCTGTTTTCCGTTCCGGATCATGGGACACGATACGGGGGTTGTATCCGGATCAAGGCCAAGCTCTTTGGTAATCTGCAAAAAAGGTTTATGGTCCCGTGTTGGCTTCATAATAACCTTCCAATGTTTTTCCGGCGGATCAGTTGCGCGATTACAGGTACCGACATTTTTACCCAAGTTTGATTCCTGTGTCAGAACAGCAAGAAGATAGGCGGGTCGGATGTGATATTGACTGCCGACCCACTGTGCCATCTCATACGCAGCACCGAAATTAATCTGTTTGCCGACATTGAACAGTTCATAGATCCTGCCACGTATTGCTCGCGCTTTTTTCTTTGACTCGCTCAATTGTTGTGCTGTGGTTTTTTCTTTTTCTTTTGTCTTTGACAATAGCACCGTTTGCAATCGAGAATTTTGGTCAACTTGTCCTTGCTGAATGCTTTTCTTTTTTAACGTATGCTCAAGTTCTCTAACATATGAATCCAGTTCATTTTTTTTCTGGTTCAATTCAAAAAGTATGGTTTTAAACGAAAGATACCGAAGATGAAGAATGCGCAAAAGAAGAAGTGTTTGCTCTTGCTCATCAAGATAGGCCGAAAGGGACGCATGAACAACAAATGACTCAAACGATGAGCGACTCGCGTTCTGCCGAAGCATATGCAGAAGTTCTGAAAGTTCTTTTCGCGCTTTTTCCACCCTTTGCTCCTGCGCATCGATGTCAGTAATCACCGCATCTATGCGGTCTTGAAGGGCATCGCGTGAACGTTCGCTGAGGCGTATCTGTTCCTGCAAGCTAATGCGTTGCGCCTTAAGCGTTTCCAACAAGCTTCCAATAGCCACACGCTGCCTCTTGGTGATCGAAAGATTTTTCTCATACGCGACAATCTGCCGCTCGATAGTATGTAATGCTGTTTGTAGTTCTTCAACATCGGAACTTCGTGGGGCTTCTTGAGCATAGAGCGGAAATGCAGCAATAATAAGTGTGCCTATTACGCTTTTATAAAAAAGGTGGCTTATTCTCCGGTCGTTAAGCATATCGGCGGTAAAACCATACCTTAACCCCTTGAGTAATAATGCCATACACAACAAGCATCGCGCCAATATACATCCAATATGCCCCCGGCAGTGGCGTAAAACCAAGCGCCGACGCATACGGAGAAAACGGCAGTCCTATGCCAATTATGACGACGGCAATCGTTGTAAGTATAACGGGAAGGCTTGCATTGCTTTGAATAAATGGAATTTTTTTGGTGCGAATAACGTGGATAATAAGCGTCTGTGAAAGAAGCGATTCCACAAACCATCCTGTGTGAAAAAGGGCTGGATTTGTCCATGCCTGAAAGACAAATAACATGAGGCAAAACGTAAGATAGTCAAACAATGAACTGATGGGACCTATGCAAAATATAAATCGTTTAATTGCTCGAACATCCCACTTTTGCGGACTCGCCAGTATATCGGGGTCAACTGTATCGGTTGGCAGTGTAGTTTGGGAAATATCATAGAGAAGATTATTGAGAAGTATTTGCACAGGCAGCATGGGAAGGAATGGCAAAAACAAACTGCCGCCGACGATACTTACAATATTACCGAAATTTGAACTTGCTGACATTTTAATGTACTTGATAATATTGGCAAAAATCTTGCGCCCCTCAATGACGCCATCTTTAAGAACAGTAAGATTTTTTTCCAACAGAATGATATCTGCGGATTCTTTTGCGATATCAGCGGCGGAATCGACTGAAATACCAACATCTGCGGCACGAAGCGCCGGAGCATCATTAATGCCATCGCCGAGATAATTGACCACATTACCAGCTTGCCGCAGCACTCGGATAATACGTTCTTTATCGAGCGGGGAAATACGCGCAAATATATTCACCTGTTCACACTTTTTTTCGAGTTCGCCATCACTTAGTGCTTCTATATCGGATCCACAGAGTATGCCGCGCACAGCCAATCCAACTTCACGGCAGATTTTCTGAGTAACAAGCGCATTATCTCCCGTGAGTACTTTGACTTCAATGCCAAGTTGAGCAAGATCAGAAATTGTTTCTTTTGCGCTTGTTTTCGGAGGATCAAAAAAAGCAAGGTAACCCAAGAGTGTAAGATTCTTTTCATCATCACGCGTAAACTCTTTTTTTGCTATGGGTACTTCTTTGTACCCCAATGCGATAATCCGAAATCCGTCATTACCAAGAACATCAAACTCTTTTTTGAGTCGTGGTGTAAGAGTATGATTCAATGGATACAACGCTCCATTGAGTTCATAGTGAGTACAGCGTTGAAATACTTCTTCCGGTGCACCTTTAGAAATTAGAATGCGCTTCTTCCCCTTTTGAACAATCACCGACATCATGCGCCGTACAAAATCAAAAGGGATTTCATCTATTTTTTTATATCCCTTCAAGGAAATATGTTCATGGCTCAAGATTGCTTTATCTAGCAGATTTTTTAAGCCAGTTTGAAAAAAGCTATTTACATACGCAAAAAACAACACATCTTCAGACTCCTTGCCATCCACATCGCAATGTTTTTCCAAAACGATTTTGTTTTGCGTCAGCGTTCCCGTTTTGTCGGTACATAATATATTCATGGATCCGAATGATTGAATGGCATCAAGTTGTTTGACAATGACTTTTTTGTGCGACATATCGATCGCTCCCTTGCCAAGATTGATCGTCATGATCATTGGCAGCATTTCCGGCGTCAGTCCTACTGCAACTGCCAAAGCAAAAAGAGATGCTTCAAACCAATCCCCCTTCCCAAAACCATTGATCACAAATACAAGCGGAGCAACAACAAGCATGATACGCACCATGAGCTTGGTAAAATGCTTTACCCATAGTTCAAAATCGTTTGCGCTCGGTTGCTCAAGGACTTTCTTCGCCAAAGAACCGAAATAGGTATGCATGCCGGTAGCATAAACAACGGCGCGTCCGGAACCATTCTGGACATAACTACCCATAAAACAGAGGTTCGCCGCTTCAATTGCTTGGGAGCTATTAGTATGTATATCTTCTTGGTTTTTCTCAACAGGCAATGACTCGCCCGTGAGAATGGACTGATCAACCGCTAGATCGTTGGCAGCAATAACACGCACATCAGCGGGAATAAGATCCCCCGCCGACAAAAGAATAATATCTCCCGGAACAACATTTTTAAGATGGATAGTTTTTTCTTTTCCATTTCGCAGTACACGAGTATGAGCGCTCACCATGCGCTTGAGCTTCTCTTCCGCACGGTCAGCTCTATGTTCTTGAACAAAACGCATACTAATACTCAGTATCACCATTACGCCAATAATGACAGCACTCTCGTTGCTGCCGGTACCGTAGGATATGGCACTCAATGCTCCAAGGAGCGCATTGAGCGGATCACGAATAATAGTACCCAAATGCCCATACCACGTCCTATGTGCCCCTTGTGCTATTTCATTGTGTCCGTATATATGCAACAGCTTTTCTGCCTTAAGTACAGAAAGTCCATGCACTGATGAGCTCATATTCCGCATCAGAGTATGAACAGTGGTGCGCGAACAAGAAAAAGCATCAAACACCTTTGTATTGTTTGATAGGGTATTCATACTCTTATTGTATACCATCTCTTCCTATCGGGTAAGCCGCTTTCGCGCTTCTGCTTTATAACTTTCTACATTTGGTTGATCAAATGCATTGATACCAAGCAATTGTGCAAGATACATGACTTCAATCATTTTCCATTGGAAAAAAACACCTAACTCTGTTTCTGATACGCTATCAAGCGTCACTTCAAAAAACGGCAGGGATCTTTTTGCATATGCTGCTTTTGTGCCATCTAGGATGGCGTCCATGATTTGGGAAAGAGGGCGCGATTCAATACCGGGTACAATGCCATGCAGCATCCCTTTTCTTGGCACACGAATAAGCGATGCATGCGCAACCCGGACAAATGTTGTGAGAATATTTTTGGGTCCTCCAAGATACAGCTGGCCAACGGAATGTAAATCCGTCGATCCTATTGATACGGTTGGGACAATACCTACCCCCACTTGTTTTCCCTCCCTGTCATATTCCTTGCCGATACTCTCCCCCAACAATTGACGATACCATTTTCCAAGCGATTCGAGCTGTGGCGAAAACAAAAACGTATCATGTACTACATATCCTCGCTTCATATGTAAAAAAATGCCGATTGCTGATTGGAGTGACGGATTGAGTGGCAATGCCCTACTCACACAGCAAGAACGCGTGCTAAGAGCCCCCTTGCATAGCGCACGAATATCGAATCCTGCTGCCGCAAGTGGAAAGAGGCCTACCGGAGAAAATACCGAATACCGACCACCTACACTTGGCGGAATTGCAAGAACGTACCATCCGTTTTTCTGTGCATACTTCCATAGCCTTGAATCTTCATCAGTAATCGCAACACATCGGTCGACGGCACTCTTTACATGGCGAGGCAGTGCTTCGAGTAAGACTTCTGTGCCCGCAATTGTTTCCGTTGTTGTCCCGGACTTTGAAATAATAACAATAAGGTATTCTGCGGGATCTGCGATCGACGCTATAAGCTTGCGAATATCATAGATCAACGGAATGTTGAGCGTATCAATAAAAAATAGTTGAGGCGAAGATCCCTTTCCAAGTACGTCTCGGTATCCTCGCAGTGCATCGTATACGGCCTTTGCTCCCAAATCCGACCCTCCAATGCCAACCAAAAATATATAGCGAAGCCTGGACGACACTGTACGCTGCACACATTGAAAAATCTCTTTTTGCATCGGTGCATCACTTGGAACAACAAGAGAGCTTTCAGGATATGCATAATTATGCGCGCTTACAACGCGCCGCAGATGCGATTGGTATGCTATAAGCTTCTTTGCTTCCATCTTATATTCTTGTTCTGAAAGCCGCACTGTTTTTTTGTATCGTAATTTCATACTGATTATTTTAGCACACTTACTCTATCCCTTGAAGAAGGTAGTGTATGTCTCTCCAATGCTGTCCTACCAAGCGCTGAGCTTGCCGAAGAGTGATTTCTCCTTTACAAAGCTCACCATGCAAAAAATTTTCAACTTTTATTTTCTCATGGTACCCGGGACGAGGGTTTTCGGCTTCCGGCCAGAGATTTGAATCTTCATTGGATCCGCCAAGCTGAAGGCTGATAAGATGGTCAATATTATATTCTCCCACCCTATGCGATCGAATGCCGTATGATGCATATATTCTATTTTTTTGTGACACAGAAACATTGCGCGCTTTTCTGCTATACCCGGGCACACATATCTGCTCTGCTGTAGCCTGAGGAAAAATATCTCCTGGCGTACATCGTTCATCGGGCATATTTTCCTCTGCTATGCATCCGTACGATAGGGTTGTATCGCGCAAATCATGTGATTCACCAGCAAGACGGTGAAGGTGCTGGGAAATCCCAACCACTCTTTGCGCCCGCACAGCAAGCGCAGCACCTACGAGCAATAATACAATGCCTGCACAAAAAAGAAATGTGTGAATGAGTCGCTGTTGTTTCATAGCCCACATGAAAGAAGTTCACCGATATGTCTTGAAGCGCGGCAGAAGATATGCTGCCAAATAGGTTGAAATAGGAACGGCAAGAATAAGGGCAATGCTGCCGATAAATGTCCGCACTATTTCTTCCGCAAGCATTTCATTATTCACAACTACCCAGAGCGGCTGACCGGATGCATTGAGAGAAAACAAAAGCAGGAGTGGCAGCGCAGCGCCTGCATAGGCAAGTGCGAGTGTATTCACTAGAGATGCAATATGCTCTTTACCAATAGCAAACCCTCGCTTACAGAGCTCTTGCGGCGTGAGCGTGGCGTTTGCCTTTCGTAATTCATCGATCGCAACTGTTTGGCCTATGGTGATGTCATCAAGAACACCCAGCATACCAATGATAATCCCACCCAACAATAGGCCCTTCACATTAATTGCCTGGTCTCCTGCAATTTGTAAATAGAGTGCGTCTTCCGTTCCGGTGCCAAACAAATGTGCGATAGCAACAAATGCAATGGCAAGAAGGGAAGATGCAATAAGTGTGATGAATGAACTTACAAGCGCCAGTGATGTGCGCTTGGTAAAACCATGTGCAAGATAGAGTGAAAAAAATAAAATGACGAGAGAACCGGAAATACTTATCAAAAAGGGATCATTGCCAGCAGCAATCTGCGGCACAACATAGAAAATGAGAATAAGAATACTGAATGCCAGGCCAACCAGTGAAGAAAGTCCTCTCAAGCGCCCAAAGAAAAGTACGAGTGCAACAAAAAAGAAAAAAAGAATGAAAAGTGAAGAAATACGATAGGCATCGATAATATAATACCCCCTACCATCAATGCCGTAGCTTTCAACCACAACAACGGTATCTCCTGCAGAAACCATTTGCTGGCTTTGGCGATTGGAGGGTATATTATTTTGAGCAACAACTTCTATACCCTTTTTCTCGCCCTCGAGCAGCTTGATGCGCACTTGTTGCACAATTTCGCTCGACTGTACATGGTCTTTATCTTCAGAAGCAATAACGCCTATAACACGCGCTTTATAATAAGTATCGGGAGGGAGGGTATCGACATTATCAGCAGCCCAAACACCGGACGCATGCAATAGTGCGGCAAGAAGGCATAACGAAACCACATTACTCAGCCATAAAAGTGAGTGATGTTTCATAATATCTATATGAAATACTACTTGAATAGTATACCAAACTTTTTCTTATTACCAACGATGTGTGCGCTGCTTGGGGGATCCGGATTGCTTATGAAATCCATTCTTCTTTCCGCGCGCAAAACCATGAGAACCCGACGGCCCTTTCCATGATTTACTTTTTTTGGAAAACGCATGCTCCATTTCATGGAGCGTTACCTCGTGCTCGCTACGAGGTTTTCCATGGTGCGATGTTCCTGTAAACGATTTTTGCGGGTAAGGTTTTCTTGATATGGGTTTTCTGAGAATAGGCTTTCTCGAAAGAAGTTTCTCAGCTACCGAGTTTCCTGCAATCGGAAGGCTCGTTCGCGTTACTCTTTCAATCTGTTTCACAAGCCCTTGCTGACCCGGTGCAACAAAAGAAAGCGCATGTCCGGCCATGCCCGCTCGCCCGGTTCGGCCGATGCGATGCACATAGTCTTCCGGATTCTCAGGCAAGTCAAAGTTGAGCACCATACTTACGCCAATCACATCTATCCCGCGTGCCGCAATATCTGTTGCCACAAGCACATGGTATTTCCCTGACTTAAATCCATCGAGAGCCGCTCGGCGCTGTGCAAGAGAGCGATTTGAATGGATCTCCGCAGCCTTGATACCCGCAAGCTGAAGTGCATATGCCAGTTTCTTTGCAGTATGCTTGGTGCGCACAAATACAATCGTGGTGCCTGAGGCTCCATGGAGTACTTTCTTAAGTTCTTCAACCTTCAACGTTTGCGACACATAGCGCAGCTCATGTTGTATTTTCTCGGCAAGCGTACCCGATTTGGCAACTTCAATACGCAAGGGAGATGACATATATCGCGAAGCGATAGTATGGATTGCCGGCGGCATGGTAGCAGAAAAAAGCATTGTTTGCCGATCTTTCGGGACAACTTCAAGAATACGCTTGATCTGCGGTTCAAATCCCATATCAAGCATAAGGTCTGCTTCGTCAAGTACCAATATTTTCACTTTTTCCATGTGTACGCTTTTGCGTTCCAAGTGGTCATTGATACGTCCAGGCGTTCCAACGATTACATGGGGATTTGCCTGTAAGGTTTTTATTTGCCGCTTGATATCAGCTCCGCCGATAAGGACAGCTGTTCTCAAGCCAATGCTTTTGCCGACTTTTTCAAATGTCTCATTCACTTGCAATGCAAGCTCGCGCGTAGGGACAATCACAAGTCCTCGACATTTCTGTTTTGCAATACGCTGAATCATAGGAACTGCAAATGCCAGTGTTTTGCCGGTACCGGTTTGGGCGATGCCCAATACGTCCTTCCCTTCAATAAGGGGCGGAATGGATTTATGCTGAATGGGGGTTGGAGTTGTGTATCCAAGATGCGTGATGCGTTCTAAAAGTGTCGGTGCGATGGTAAGCGAATGAAAGCCTCCACCCGACTGTTGCTGTGTGTGCATAAAAAAATATATGGCCCTAAACTCTTCGGCCATATATATACATCTGATATCTGACGAAAAATTCGAGCACTATTGGCATCAAGTACCAATGTTTGTTAGTAATATATACAGTATACACGTTTTTGCGTTTTTGTCAAGAGCATGGGCGTTTTTATTGACATTATTATCGAAGGAATATAGGGTATACTCAGTATATGATTCACAACAAACACATTAAGACATGGTCGAGTTTCTCTTCGTCACCTCTTCGAGCGCGCCTCAGAGGGTAGGTCTTGATGTATTTCAAGATCAATCGAAGCCTGCCCTTCTGGGGCGGGCTTTTTTGTACCTCAAAGGAGGCTACGACTATGCAGATCGGAATCCATGCTCTACCAACACTACTCCATGAAATTCGCGAAATTATCGCCAACTTCAAAAAGGGGCTATCCTCTGATCAGGCAAATCGCCTCTATGGCATCCTAGGTGTTCTCGAAGACGATACTCATGGCATGTCCTATGACGATTCACTCCTTATCACCAAAACGTTCGACGAACACATCAATACATCTCACCTTCCAGAACCGCTCAAATACCGCATCGATGCCATGCTTAACAAGCGTGCTGCAAGCATCGCCCGCATCAAGTTCGGAGAACTATTCGGCTAACCAAATCGTACCTTACACTACATCACGCCCAACCGCTTCGATTCGCTCGAAGCGGTTTTTTCATTCAATAAAATATCGTACCCCTTTGTCGCCCTATCATTATCACTTACCCCCAACGATCGAAGAAACTCGAATAGTTCATCTTGAATTTCTGTATCATTATCCGCTTCGGATAATTTCTCGACTTCTATAAAATTTCCCAATTCAGCCACCTCATCAATACAGATGGTCATACCTTCATATGCACACTCTATCCGCTTCTTATGTACGCTTGCCGCCATATAAAAACCCATGTGCTCAACGATCTCCATTGTCTCTTGCTTGTCGCTGACAACGACTTCTTTCTCTAGTTTGATGAGCTCGTTGTCGCCTGTAACACGCTTTTTCATGGTTAGCATTATGGTACCATTCGAATCCCTCACGCGGACAATGGGGGTATCTTTCACGATATCGGGAAAACCGATCCCAATCGGAAAAAAAATACTGTCTTCCTGAATAAGCGCCTCGCCAAAACGACAACCCAATTTCTCAAGCTTTTCTTTAAAAATCTCGACAGTCGTAATCTTTGCCTTCACTTCAATTTCTTTCATAGAATACTGTTTGTTATTTGTTCAATTTCTTTTTTAGTAAGTTCTCGCCACTCACCCCGCCCCAGACCCTTCGCCATAAGCCCTGCATAGCGTGTACGCTCAAGTTGCTCCACTCTATACCCCAACTCTTTAAACATCCTGTGTATCTGCCTATTTCTTCCTTCATGCAATGTAATGACAACGTTTCTCTTATTGCCCGCAAATCGTGCTGTACAAGGAGCCGTTTTTCTGCCTTCAAGCATAATACCTGACTCAAATGTTTTTCTATGTGTTTCAGTGAGCGGTTTATTCAAATGTACTTGATACTGCTTTTCAACTGAATATCGCGGATGCATGAGTTTATTCGCAAGATCTCCATCATTTGTGAGTATGAGTACTCCTGTTGTGTCCCTATCGAGCCTACCGATTGGAAACATGCGCGCAGGCAGTCGAACATAATCTAAAACGGTTTTTCTCCCCTGTGGATCACTCGCGGTAGTGATACAATTTGCGGGCTTATTGAAAAGGATATATGTATGATTTGATGGCGCACGATCAATCCTCTTTCCGTTCATGGTGACCCGATCCCCTTGTTCCACCTGAGCGCCGGGTTTCTTCAAAACAACGCCGTTGATGGCAATGCGCCCTTCGACAATAAGTTTATCTATAGCACGACGAGATGCAATACCGCAATCTGCCAAGTATTTATTGATGCGTACTTGCATATATCATATATATCCCAATAACGTCATTCGCTTGAGGGACATATCAAAAAAATAGAGCCAATGATCAACGTCTCCATGGATATTATGCGCATTCCAATTTGATATAATATCTTCCGCTGTTACCCATGTAAGTGAAAATCGTTCATGATCCTCAAGGCATGTCTCTTTCCGGTCTGAGCTTTTTAAAATAAAGAGAAAGCAAGTGGCAAGCGCAACGCGATTGACTTTTTTTAAAGAATTATAATAGTGGGTAAGTACTGTATCTATCTTTTCAACATGCAAAAAATCATACAACCCGCTTTCTTCGACTACTTCTCTGAGTGTCCCCTCTTGAATATCTTCTTCCTTATCCACGCCACCGCCAAAGAGAAGGTAGCATCCACCTTTAGTTTTTTTGCCAACAGCAAACGTTTGCGTAGTAGGATCAAACACAACAGCACAGCCACCATCTCGCCGCTCCTCATTTTCTCGCTTCATGCCAAACTCACGAATTGCGCTCATATTATCATACTATTCTACTTTTTCTATGATGAGCTCCATCTCATATTCATCGTAGTGTGCATCCCCTCGCTGAACGGCATTCTTACTACGCTTCACTTCTTTAAATCCTAAACTTGTATATAAACCGACAGCAGCTTCTTGAGTGACAACTACTTGCAATTCAATCTTTTGAATTCCCTTTGCGGTAATTCTATCAATCAGTTCTCGTAACAGCTGCCTCCCTATTCCCCTACCCCGATACCCCTCATTGTCAACATACATATGCTGAACAGTTGCCGTCTTTGAGTTCTCTGAAATAATAGCGGAAACCATACCCACATATGATTCAGTGAATGAATCTTGTGCAAAAACAGTGAATACCTCGCCAGCTCTGCCACCCGACATCTTACCGGATAGTATATCGCGCCACTCTGTTTCTGTTCGATCAGTATACTTCAGTCTGGCTTGTTTAACATCCTCAAAAGCAATTGGTTCCTGCTCAAGAGATTTTAATTTCAAACCTCTCAATACTTGCCAGTCATCCGGAGCAAGTTGAGTAATGGTTATAGTGGGTTCTCGTCTATCAGGTGATGGAAATTGTCTCGTATCAATGGTCATACGAATCATTAAGATTTATCTTCGCCATAGAACAACACCTTCTTACCCAAGAAAGTGTTTCGCTAAAAAGTTTTTCCTCATATCCATCCTCATCAAAGCAATGGGTTGCGCCATCGAGAATAACTAATTCTTTTGGAACGTTAAGCGCTTTAAAATATTTTTTAGATGTTTTTACCAAAACACCCTTGCCTGCAGTAATAATTTTAATGGGCATTGCTAACTTCTGAATGAGCGCGAGAGTATTTGTTCTGCGAGCTTCTTCAACATATTTTTTGGAAAGCAGAACTGGATATGCCCATCTGCAAAGATACATCTTTATGCTTGGCAGCCACTTACTCTCCAGAAAATACTTTAGTGTGAAGAAACTTGGATCCCAAAAAATAACTCCTTGAAAGTCTTTATCTTTTGATTTCATGATCGTAGGCCCGCCGTAGCTATGACCCACAACAAAAATCTTCTTTGCTCCCCTCTTTCGAAAATATTTCACCACAAAATCCAGATCGGATGCATGCAGCGCTAACGTGGAAATATCAAGTTTGCGCGTTCCTTGTGTCCAATCATACAAATTAAAACGAAATGAAGAAATGCCATGCCCTTCAAAATACCGGGCGCCGTTATAAAAAATATGTTCATCCATGTTTCCCGTGAGGCCATGGACAAAAATGACCAAGGGTTTTTTGAGAGGCCCTCGCAAGCGGCCCGTGAGATGGATTTTTTTATTGAGTCTTATTTTTATTAAACACTCCATGTTCTATTGGGTTGGGGCGTACAGGGAAGGATCAATCGTATCCGATGAATTAGTCGGAGTCGAGGGTCCCGGCTTGAGCCCAAAAAATACCGATCCGATAACAATAAATGCAATGGCAAGAACGATACCTATAACAAGGCCAATCATTCCATAGTTTTGCTGTTTGGCAGGTTGCTGAACTTGGTCCATAGAATATTTTTAATAAATAATTATTATTTATGAGAATCGCGTACGGCCTGAAGTGTTGCGATAGTTCGCTCAAGATCTTTGATTTTTAGCTGGTACTCCTCTTTGAGGCGGCGTTCGTTGATCGAATATCCCTTAACAATATAATCCTTTAATACTTTTGTTGCCCAAATCCTAAATCTCGTCGCATGGCGGGAATTTACTCGATACCCGATTGCAATAATCATATCTAGATTGTAGTATTCGACATCTCTCTTAACAATACGCCCACCCTCTCGCTGAACTGTTTCCATTTTGGAAACAGTTGGTTTTCTCTCAAGCTCACCTTCTTGATAAATATTTTTAATATGCTTAGAAATGGCGGCTTTTTTCACTACAAAGAGATTACCAATCTGTACCTGATTCATCCATGCGGTTTCTCCAACTAAGCGCACCTCAAAATGAGCGCCGTCCTTACGCTCATAGATCACAATTTGATTTGTAGCCTGTTTTTCGTTCATAGTTTGTAGTATACCATGGCTGCAAAGAAAAAAGAGAGCTTTTTTCGCGCTCTCAATAATTATAATTCTACTGCATTCTGAACGATTTGGAACATGGCTTTAACTATTGGCATGCCGATAAAGAGATTGATAGGATTTGGACCACCATTTCTGATTGGCAGCTCAATTACATTGTCAGTACCTGGTTCGGCAAAAGTATCTGTCTGCAGCGCATCAAGTCCCAGGCGAGCATATTCCCTACGTGTGTTAAATATTGCACAGACATTCATGCCTAAAATAAGGTGTTCTACTGTATATCCAAGCACAAATTCTCCAGGATGTACTATTCTCCCTTGCTCGCCAATATTCTCTTCTCGAAAAGAACCATCTGATTGAAGAAAAAGAAGTTTTGGAGAAAGAGTAAAAACAATACTCGCTGGTCGAAGACTGCTTTCTAAAAACGGTTCAATGCGAATCGACCCCTTTTTGATATGCTGTATAAGTGCCTCTTTTCCAAGCATCATAGTCTTATTTCAATCTGGTAGTGAGTATAATCATCTGTTGAATTATTGCAACAGTAGTATTTACTGCGGCTTACTATACAATGGGCGTCTTATAATACAGATGAGGGCTACAATAATATTTGCCAAAGAAAGTACAATGAGATAGCTCATCGTCATAAAATTATAGCTGCTCAGGGCGCCAAGCGCCAGAACATTACCTATTGCAGCGCCTGCCCACGATATGGCAGTTTCACTCCGGGGACTTTCAAACGTTTTTCGGTATGTTGGGATATATCCCAAAACATCAATAACCGTAACCATAATAACAGAGAGGACTGGATTATGCAGTTGCCACCACACGCCAATTGCCGCTAAAGCTCCAACGAGAACTATAGTATCACTTCGCGTGATATTCTTGGTTCCATGAAACAACGAGAAAAGAAACACTCCAAAAATAAACAAAAGTCCAACGGTAAGATTAAGTGCCCCAAGTCCACCGCCACCATACCACAACCCTACGACCGCAGTTCCCTGAGTAATCATCCATATGAGAAAGGTATAGGTATGGGGGCGAGTAGTGCCATATACCATGTCCCGTATATAGGGCAGAAACGTAATGGTATTAATGGCTGTAGCAGCAAGCGCGAATACTAATTTAGTGTCCATAATGCTGTATTCTCAAAAATATCATCACACCAAATCAGTGATTTGATCATATTAATCTTGCCATTAAAACATACTTGCACTAAAACAAAAAGACCTCTCCCTATGAGAAGTCTTTTTGTTGAGTATCTTTATTCTTTCTCGCTGCCTCCTCCCATCATTCCTTTTGCAGCATCGCCGCGCTCCATCATAGATGATCCCTGACGCTCGAATATCTGTCCGCTATCCATCATTTCTTTTCCTTTTTGCATCATTTCCTGATCGCTGTATTTTTCACCCCGTTCATTCATCATTCTTCCCTGCCCCATCATCATTCTTCCCATCTGCATCATTGACGATCCTCCATCCCTCATCATAAAGGTTGAATCTCTGAATGACCGCTTCATATAGGGGGTCTCTGATTGTGAAAGAATGAATCCGATAAGCACCCCTATCGCAAGCATCGCAACAACGAGAATAATGTGTTTATCGTCCCAGAGGCATTTATTCTTTTCATCCTTTTGATTATTTCTTTGAATACAGCAGTCGCTATGCAAGGCATGAAATGCTGTCGACGCAAGATATGCATAGACAAATGCGAGTATCGCTCCCCACAACAAACTAAATGCATCATAACCGGAAAAACCAGGAAAAAGCGATTTGAGAGAAAGAAGATGGAGATTCATGACTGCAGGATCTGTCATGGTAAACTTCCACAAAAGACACAAAAGATACAAGGCAACAGCAAACACTCCTATTTTTAGAGCATGTTTATGCATAGTAGTAGCTGGTTTATGAATAGAATTATTTTTCACTCTCTGTTCATATTCTATGTATCGATCAACCTTTTGAGGTGCTTCATACGTGAGCATCATCCCTCAAGCAGAGAGGGCTCATCGATCACACTATTGAGTCTTACTCTATATAGCATACACCATTTACGCTCTTATAAGCAGTGCTTACCGGACAAGCAATATGATGCCTATAACGGTTAATCCGACAACAGACACTTTCTCGACAATATGCTGCTCATGAAAATGTAGTGCGCCAGCGACAATACTCCAACATACTGCTGATGACCGTTGAACTGCTACTATCACTGATGCAGGCGCAAAAAGATAAGCAAAGCTTGCTAAAATGCCTCCAACACCGCTTGCTGCCGACTCGCTGAATATTTTCTTAGAACGTAATAATACAAAAGGGTTTTCTTTATCTCGCGCAAATGCATGCCAAAGAAAGTAGGGCAAGATAATCAATCCGGATAACATCTGTTCGGCAGGAACGGAATTAAAGTGAGTAATATCAAATTTATAGAGGGATAGGGTAAGTGAAGAACCAATGGCAGAAAGCAGAGCAATTCCCATACCTTTACTTGAGAGTGCATGCCGATATGACAAAATAAACAACGATGCAACAATAGCCAGAATGCCCCAGATTTGTGAAAACGATAGCACAGTGCCGAGCATCACATCAATACCAAGAACAATTGGGATCGTCAGTGTGCGGAAAAATCCAAATGTACTTCGATCGGCAGTAGTAATGGCTTTCAATGTAATGTTTGTAAGGATGATTTCGATAGCTACGCGCGAGAAGAAAAAAGGAAGTGAGGCTGTATTAAATTTCCACTCAACGCCGCCAAGCAAACTGAGGCCCAAAAAAAGAAACCCCCACATTCCAACCAGGAAAGCACGCGATGCAATGCTTTCCATATGTCGTGACATTGACTCCTTTGCACTTGAAGTTGAAACTTCTTCAAACAATGTTGCGAGAACAATAAGAAAAATTCCAGTCATACCATGATACTAGCAGCTATTTTATGGATTGAATATCTATAAATGCTTGTAAGAGTCTTGGGTGGATCTCTGTCAAATCATAGTGAAGAGCTTCTTCCGGCAGTACCCATGCACTTTCTGTGAGCTCGCTCTCCTGAAGGCATATCTCACCGCCAATAACTCTCAAGTGACAGATGAAGAAAATAAAATGAGCTGAACGGTGAAACTCAAGGGAGTCGATATTCTCTCCATGACACACAATTGATACCGACTCAAGAGACAGCCCCGTCTCTTCTTCGCCTTCCCTCTTGGCTGCATTAAGAATTGACTCACCTGGATCAATGTGTCCTCCTGGTACCGTCCACTTTCCCGACCATTTCGGCGACTTAGTGATAAGGATCCTACCGTCATCTCGCTCAATGAGCGTTCCAACAACCAACTCTATTCCTCGAGGAAATTTGTTTTCACTCATACTTTTTTGTTATAATTTTTACTTTCACTATCAACAATACCCCTCCACTAGAAATCGATAGGGTTTTTCTGCCCACTCCTTCGCGTATGAAACACCTATCCTGGGAGTCCGTATGATATTTTTTTTCGGAATACTCATTCCGCGATCTTCAATCCAAAGACCTGATGCTTTTGATAGTTTCTTTTCATTCTGCTCTTTGGAAATTTCCAGCTTCTTTGTTAGTATCCCCGGTCCCCTAGCATCAGACAATCCCCGAATAAGAACTGCTGCGGGATATCCTACCGCCCCAGTCACAACATTCAGCATATAATACATTCCGTAACAAAGATAGACATACCAATATCCGGCAGGCCCATACATCACTTCTGTCCGCTTTGTTTTACCCTTTGATGCATGGCACGCCAAATCTTTTTCACCATCATACGCTTCTACTTCGATAATACTATGTTCTGCTCTACTTCCATCAGAGTTTAATCGCACCAGATGCTTTCCAAGTAATTCGGGGGCTACTTGAAGCACTGGCCGACTGAAAAATGCTTTCGAAAGAATAGTATGCTTCATCATAATATGTGATACTACAATAACCCATGACAACAAAGAAAGCTCCCCCGGGTACGGAGGAGCTTTTTTTAAGCAGTGCGCTTAAACTGTCTTTTCAGGTGCATCTGACTGTCCTTCTCCACTCTCTGCTTGTTCTGAAGTTCCCGAAGCTGCCGGTGCGCCTTGCTGATCGTCGCTTTTCGGTTCGTTAGCTTGCGGTGCCGAAACCTCTGCATTCTGTTCGTCTGTCATATCATTAGCCGCTTATGAGTTAGTAAACCAATGCTACCACAAAACGTCATTCTTGTACAGCCAAGGCATACTTATCAAATCCAAGCATAAGCAATCTCTGCCCTGCGTTCCATACTTCGCTTGGAATTTCTTGTTCAATCTGATACCCCAATGCAGGGTACTCCTGAATCCGGAGGAGGTCGCCCACCATCACATTGATATACCGTTTCTTGAAGTCCTCGTCCCTGCCATATTCTTCAAAAGAAATTTGTGGGGATGTTACAAGACATTCTGCTTCAGGCCACTGTTTTCTGAATGTAGCAAATGTCCTTCGCTCCATGTAGGGCTTTTGAACGAGAATGAAAGAAGTGAAATGCAACTTGAGATCATGCAATACCTTTTTCATAAACAATATATTTTCTCCGGTATTCGTTGAGGCACATTCAAGAATGAGAGCTTCTCTTGGAACACCTCTTTTGAGAAGGGCTTCTGCAAATACTTCTGCTTCAGGTTTTGCAAACCATGAATCCTTGCCATTCCCCCCGGCACAAAGAACATAGTTGCTAAGTCCTTCCCCATACAAGTCCCCTGCTCGCTCGGCAACTCGCAGATCATTTGAACCTAAAACAAATAGCGCATCCATGGGCTTCAATGTATGGTGCATGAGCATATAGTCCCAGATGATTTTTGCAAACACATCTACTTCAGAATTCATAGTGCTTTATTGACCAGCTATTATTTTACTATTTATCTTTTATCATCTTTTGTTGTTCAGCGCGTATTGATCTGAATGTTTCAGTAAACAACATGAGTTCATCACAAAAACGGTCAACTCGCTTTTTGATGCTATCTGATGTAAGTTCAAATCCTTCAAAATCATCTTCGCTTGTACAAATAATAGTCGGCGTCACAATGGCATTGACTCCCCTCCCCACAATTCTCAACTGGTCAACAGCCTGTTTACTTCCATCGCCGCCATGGCTGACGAGACCCATTGGTTTATAGGCAAAATGCGGGTTTCTTAAATGATCGAGCGCATTTTTCAAAACACCTGAAAATGAATTGTGGTAAATAGGACTTGAGAGTACTGTCGCATCACAGCTTAAAGCAAGATCTGCGAATGTCCGCACATTCTCATCAGGATGGTTGGCGCTATCGTCCCGCAATTCCGGAATCATGATCGGCAGTGGTTTTTCCAGTAAATTCCAGTGATATGCAGAAATGCCCTTATTTTCAAACGTTCTTGCAATGTATTCAGTCAAGCTTCTCGTATACGATTCTTTTCTTATGCTTCCACTTATGAGGAGTACAGTATGATTTTTTTCCATATTCTTTTTTACATTATATTAAAAAATTCGCTTAAAACTGAGCGAGCGCTGACACTACACACATATGCTTAGTAGCCAATATTCTGATAGAGGTTCCAAACTCTATTTTGTGCATCATTTTGGTTGCTTCGCTGGAATGCATCATTGAGTTTTTTTGTATCGTCGCTAATTCTCTTCGTATCTACGCCCGAAGATTTTTTTACTTCTGGTTCTTGTGTCTTTTGATCTGAAGTATTTTTTTCACCTGGCGAAAGCTTTTTATTCAATGCCTTTATACTCTCGTTAAGTTTTTTTGTACTCCGTGAAGAAAGTTTTTTACTTTCATAGAGTTTTTTATTCTTTTTAGTATCATGAAGATAGAGTGAGAGTGCCTCATGTGCTGTACTTGAGTCAGCATGCATGATTGATGCTGCAATCGGTTTGAATGCATTTCGCAGAAGAGTGCGAACCTTTGCATTTGGTAATCGGCGCACCACGTCATATGCTTGCTGAACGGATCCGAGTGCTTCGATAAAGGTAGCGCTGACGAACATATCGACTTCTTCAAGACTTTTTTCAACCTTTTCATCATCCTCATCATCAAGAGATTTCTTAATAGTGTTAAACTGAGAACGGACTGCCGCGAGTTTCGATTTTACCTTCTTGCTATCAATGGAAAAATATATCAACGATTGTGTTTGTTTATCAAGAAGCGTATGAATTGCCGTAATATCATCAAGCGTACTTTGTATAGTGTCGAGGAGTTCTTCCGAATCAATTTCACTTTCTGTAACATCCCCATTACGACCATCTTCTCCATCGAGTTTTTCAAATAATGGACTCTTTAATGGAACTTGATAGGGGGTCGTGGATGTGGAAGGGGTGTATGGAATTGTAGACACTGGAGGCGTATACAAAGGGCTTTGCTGTCCCCCTTCAACACATCCTGGCTGTGAATACGAAGGCGCATTTGGATCGCAAATTTCAGCGAAAACAGGCATACCGACAAGGGTGTTGATTGAAAATAGCATTACCAAAATAATCGTGGCGGGGGGTATTATTCTATTCATATTTATTTATCCCTACAACAAGGATTGGTGCACGGCGCACCGTCGGTTGTCTTGCTGAATAAATCAGGTGCTTCAGCTTTCAATAGTACCACAAGCTGATTGAAATAATCCATGACCTCCTCGGAACATGCGATTTTCTCGCGTTTCTTATTTACGACCATGTCAAGGCTGATGCGCTGTTCACGCCACGTACGTCCACGATCAAAATAAATATTGATTGCCGGTAAAAGCTTGTCGAGAGCATAAATAAAAAGGCATTCCTTATCAACCTTATGCTCGTAATCGTCAATAAGCTGGTGCCATTCAGGAATTTCAGAAAATTCGGCGCGCAGGCGATTGGCCGCATCGCGCTCGCGTTCTTCCTTGCCGTTTCTATCGCCATAAAAATGCGCATCACCCGCATAGACTTCCACCATGTCATGCACCAGAGAGTATTTAAGGACTTTATCAACATTCAGGGGAAGATTTTCCGTTACAATCACATACCATGCGGTCATGGCAAGCTGGTATTGGTGTTCAGAATCATTCTCTCTCCTATCCTCTCCTGCTGTAAAAATGCTGCGCTTCACTTGCTGAAGCCCATGCGTAAGTTTTACGCATTTAAACAAATTTTGTAAATTCATAAAAAAAGCCCTCTAGGGGCATAAATGAATATTAGGCTGATGGGATATGTCTATGGAATGAACATTCATAGTTTGTGAGATAGCATGTAAAAACTCCACACGCAATTCCACAGCAAAACGATACACAAAATCCAGGGAATGCTGATGGCGAAAGAAAGAATGAAACAACTCCTCCCCAAAATCCAACCAGATACAGCGCAAGCCCAATCCCAAAACTTATGGTATTAATGAAACTCAAACATGGCATCCATAAAGGAACAATACTCCCTCCTCCTGTCATAGCATGACTCTATCATCTGCCTTTGATAACTGCAAGTGGCTTTGAACGAGCAATGCGACTTGTAAGATGCTCAACACCTCTCAGATTCAACTCTGACGGGATTTATTATAATTTAAGAAATTGACCAATGACTATTCCTATCATCATTGCACCGCCGCCAATTACAAGCATGCGAATGCCGGTTCGAAAAGGATGTACTCCGGACTCGCTCCCACTGAAATATCCAAGGATAAATAATGCAATAAGCGAGCAAGCCATTGACACCCAAAGTGCTGTTGTGGGTGAAAACAGAAAATAAGGGCCAAGCGGAATGAAACCGGAAATGAGGTAGGAGGCAAACATGGTAAGTCCGGCATGAAGCGATGGTGCCAGCGGTACAGACTTTTTCTGTTCATACTCTTCAGAAGATTCCTCCGAAAGAAAACTGCCAACACCCATGGAAAAAGCTTCGACAAAAACCAAGACCAATCCCGAAAGTAGGATGAAGCGTGCCTCAAACCCACCGACAGAAATGCCAGCAAGAAAACCAAGTGTTGAAACAAGGCTATCTTCAGCGCCAAAAACGATATTTCGTATTGTGAGTGCAGAAGTAGGCATGATGCAATGTTATATATGGATAGTATAGCATTTTTTATCCATGAGTGAAGTTGCGCTCAAGACTTATCTTTTACTTTTTTGCTACTCATCAAATACTGCGTCATTCCAAGCTACATTATCCCGCAACATAAACGCCTTCTTAAAAAGTTCAGAAGCTCCTACCGCAAGCGCTATAAGAAAAAAAGTTTCGCCAAATAGCAGGGAAGCTTCTTCTAAAATGATAGATTGGTGGTAGATAGATATAAGGCCGGCACTAAGAAGCATTTTCCCGCCTGCTTCAGTGAGAAGTGTCACGACAAACCCAGCTAAACCGATCCATGCGAGTATGTGCGCACGAACACTGATACCAGAAAGGGAGCGGACTACAAGAACAAATGCAATTGCTCCCAATACAATGAATGGTGAAAAATACAACAGCCAATTAAATGATTCATAGGTTCCGTGCAATCGCGTCAGGTTATTGAGAACAAATCCCACACGCTCATGGATCATCATCATGTCGTCAAGAGCAAGATAGCCAAAAAGCGCACTACATACTGCCCACAAACTCACGACAAATCGTGAAGCGCGCAAACGTAAAGCAAGGTATGCGATACATCCCGCGCCCATACCGCTTGCAAGTAATTGAAAACCGGAAAAGAGCGCTTTCAGACTCCCTTCTTTATCGAGATCAAAAAATCCAAGCCATCCCCTCAAATAAATGTGGGCAAGTATAACAAAAATATCTCCAATGAAAAGAAATGCAATTGCATAATGTGAAAATGAAATACGACGCATAGGAAGTTGCTTCTATTAGCCTAACAAGAAGTTTTTATTCCGGCAAGAAAATAGTTTTTCTCTTGTTCTTCACGAGTGAAGCAATCGGAGCAAGTGATGCGGCTGAAATAATACAGATTCCTCCGATGATAATTAAAGGTGTAATTCTCTCTCCAAATACGACAACCCCAAAAAGTATGCCAAAGAGTACTTCCATCAATCCGATGAGTGCCGCAATGCTTGCGTCAATATATTTTACACCTTCAATAACCAGCCAAAATCCCGCCAATGATACGGCACTATAACACAGTTGCCAGAACCACGGTATCGAAAGACTTGGAGCAATCTGTATCTCGCCGAATCCGAGTGAAAGAACAGCATTAGTCGGCAAAATAATGGCCCAGCTTAAGAGAACGACATAGAGCGGAGAATAATTCCCTGTGAGCTTTTTTGAAAATGCCACCTCTCCCCCGCTTGCAACACCGTTGACAATAGCCATCAGCGCAGCAAAGAGCGTAAACGCTTCAAGTGAGAATGAAAACACCAGATACATACCAATGAAAGCGAGGAGAGAAGAAATGATTTTCAGTTTAGTCATGCGTTCATCGAAAGTACACACACCGATAACATTCATGGTCAACAACATTGAAACGTAAAAAAGAAGCTGCGCAGTCCCGATGTCCATGTGATTAAAAGCATAAAAAAGTGGTGCTTGCGTCAGTGATGTAAAAAGAAGAAAAAGCGCCATCCAAAAACGGTCTTTAGGATGAATACGAACAATCTCTTTTCGTAGATACGCGATCGGCACCAGAACAAGCAGTATCAAAAATGCGCGTGTCCACCCTTGATAAAAGTTTCCCATGGCAGAGCCGATCAGGCGCGACCATACGCCATAACTGCCGAATATGAGTGCGGAAATGAGAACAAGACTACTTCCGTAAGTGCGTGAATGCGTCATAGAGTATTCCATCAACGAGATCTCGGCTACTTGGGATAATGCGCTGCGCGCCGAGTTTCTTTGCGAATGCATAGTAGACTGACTGACCTATCCCAAAACCGTCACAGAACTGCGGATCCTTTGTGTAATAATTTTTTTGAGCATCAAGCGGCGTTGTTCGCAATGCAATCAACCAGTCACGCCATCGCTGAATTGGCAGTGATATGGGATGGCTGGGATATGTACATGTATCGGATTCAAACTCAAGAAGTGGTCTGATAGCCGTCATATAATCCAGTACTCCAGTAATAAACAATTCATCTACTCCGTCGTTTACTTGTACTGCTTCATCGAGATACTCGTCGAGCTTTTGCCAGTCAATATGATCATGGTCTCCGAATGTAGTGCGGATAAATTTTGCACCAAATGGAAGTTTTACCGAACTGATCAGTGATTGTTTCGTACCAACAACACATTCAGTACTTCCGCCACCAATATTTACTGCAGAAAATTTCATACTTTCGGGAACAAAATCCAAAAATGCTTTATATAGATACAGGGCTTCCCTTTCCTGACAAATGATTTCTATAGTCTGACCGGAGATCTTTTGAACAGGCACTATAAAATCATTGGCATTTTGAGCTTTTCGTAAAATATCAGTTCCGACCAAGCGTAATTGTCCAACACCCTCGGCAGCATTCCTTTCAATGCACATCTGCAGAATACCTATATTCCGTTCGATGGTCTCAGGACTCAAGACAGATGATTCGCCAAGATTTGCCCCGGAATATCGCTTATAGGCGATGAGTGTATTACCACTGTTTGTGCAGTCAAAAATATAATGTTTTATGCTTTGCGTGCCAATATCAATTATGGAGAGTTTCATAGTATTCGTACGCTTCATAATAGGATTCTTTTTTTGTTTAGTAAAGCAACGGCATCATGACAAGATAGTTGTCGTTTATAGAAAAGCATGTAAAGATATGATATCTAACATGTTATCTGTCCATGAAAAAATATAATGTCATTGTGATTGGCGGAGGCGCTGCAGGTATGATGGCTGCTGGCACGGCTGCCGCGTACGGAAAGAATGTTTTGCTACTGGAAAAGAATGCACGACTCGGTGAGAAATTAAAAATTACCGGTGGTGGACGCTGCAATATAACGAACGCTGAGTTTGACACACATCTTCTGCTTAGAAATTATGGTACTGCCGCTTCATTTTTGCATTCCTCATTTGCGCAATTTGGCATTCAGGATACGTTTGATTTTTTTGCATCTCGCAACCTACCCCTTGTAGTCCAAGGGCAAAAGCGGGTATTTCCAAAAAGTGAGCGAGCCGTTGACGTGTATAGCGTGTTGGAAAAATATCTCCGCGAGTCCCATGTTACGATTAAAACAGGGATGCGCATCGAGGGAATGATCAAAGATGGCGCGAAGATTACCGGTGTTATCGCAAGTGGTAAAAAAATATACGGTGATGCCTTCATTCTTGCTACGGGAGGTACGTCGCACCCTGAAACAGGCTCTACAGGAGATGGGTTTACGTGGCTCCGCGACTTGGGACATATAGCTCATCGTCCCACACCAACCATTGTCCCATTGGCCGTAAAAAATCAAATTGTGAAAAAGCTAGCAGGCGTCACTTGTAAAAACATTAAGATTTCTTTCTTGGTTGATGGTAAAAAGCAATTTTCAAAAAAAGGTGATTTGCTCTTCACGCATTTTGGCATATCCGGCCCCGTCGTACTGAACAGCTCCGCGAACGTCGGTGATCTTATGCATCAGGGTGTAGTAACTGCAGTCATTGATTTCTTTCCTGCCTCTGACGAGCAAACCCTAGAACAGATGGTACTCGCACTCTTTGACCAAAACAAAAATAAAGCATTAAAAAACGTATTTTCACAGATAGCTCCAGTACAGCTTCTTGCAAGCCTCCCAAACACGTATAGCGATACCCGTGTGCATAGCATAACAAAAGAACAAAGAAAGATGATCATACGAACGTTGAAATCATTTTCATTGACAATCACCTCCCTCATGGGGCTTGATCGGGCTGTTCTGGCTGATGGCGGTGTTGATTTGCATGAAATCAACAACAAGACCATGGGATCAGCGCTCTATGACAATTTGTATATCATCGGCGATCTGCTTCATATTCGACGCCCCTCAGGCGGATATTCCCTACAGCTTTGTTGGACAACGGGTTTCGTTGCCGGAAAAAATGCTTGATACCAATATATGTGAGCTCCGTACTACGCGAAGTCATCGTGACTGATTTGGGCAAGAGAACAAACCACCTGATTTACACCCTCGATTGTACGTAAGCGAGCATGTTCTTCTCGGGGTCCCAGTGCAATTATTTTTCCGGCATTTGCCGAGTGTGCTGCTTTAATGCCAGACGCAGAATCTTCAACAATCACACATTCGGAGGGCTGAAGTCCTATTGCTACGGCTGCGCGAAGATAAAGTTCGGGATTTGGCTTGCACGGAACCGCACCATCGTCATAAATAATTATTGACCGATCAAACCACTGCTTAAGGTCAAACGTTTCAAGATAAAATTCGAGATTGGTGATTTCTGACGATGTCGCAATTGTGTGAGGAATATTATTTCCGCAAAGCCAGCCGAACAGCTCCTCGGCACCCGAAGAAAGTCGAAGGTCATTGGGATGAGATTTTGCGATCGAACGATACAACTCCTCTTTGCGCAGTCCGAGATATGTTGCTTGTTCTGTCGTAATTGGATTGCCAAAAATATATTGAAGTATATCGCTATTATTCCGACCAATGAGAACAAGCCATTCTTCCTCAGTAAAAGAAGTCCCTCGAAGCTCTTTTGATAACAAAAACCATGCCTGTTTATGCCAAGGGGTATCCCAAAGAATAACACCATTAAAATCAAAAATTATTCCACGATAGGACATAAAGAAATCGTTCTATCCATTACTTCTAACGAGGAAGGACTACTAATTATTCCTTGCATAGTATTCTCATTATGATTGAGCTATCTTTTCTTTTATCCTGGGGACAATTCATGCAATCTCAGGCACTATTCAATAAAAGTATGCTTTCCACAATCTGGGGTATTTCCTGCTCAAAGGGATTGGGCCAACGCTCCACGCAACGGAATAGTACGTAAGCGTTGAAAAGATCTTTATCTTCTGTGAAATCAGTATCGTATCCACTGATGAATGCAGACATGAGAAGCTTGTCTCTTTCGATGCTGTCACTCACCCCATATAAAGCTCCGGATAATGCAATGGCAAATAACGACAGATCATACATGGGATCCCCGGCCATAATTTGAGCTGCCTTATCAAAGACGAACAAATCTGAGCCTTTTAAAAGTACGTTGTTTGAGTGTAAATCTCCATGTAATAACGCTGGTTTCCCAGAAAAGATAGTGACTTTTTTTAGAACGATTTTCTTGATCAAATTGCAGATATCTTCACTCATCCCATTACGCTGCTTTTGTCGTGTAATGGCGAACTCTAACCTATTTTTTACAAACTGATCCCACGCAACCTCTTGTTGCTGCCCATTCGCGTCAAGAAAAAAGGGCTTATCAAATGTAATACTATGTATTTTCTTAAGTATATGGCCAAGCTTTTTATAGAGCTCTGGTGTCTCGTTATCTCCAAGAGTTATTGCGCCTGGAATAAATGTGATAGCTAAGCCTTCGCTATCGAGTGCCATCTCCATAGCAGGTAAACCAATACTCTTCAATTGATCATGAAAAAATACCTCAGATTGGCTTTCTTGAGCGTTAATTTGTTTTATTATGATTTCCTTACCATCTCGCTTCTCGATCCGTACCTGTGATGAAAACGCTTTATTCAATCCACTATAGTTCTCTTGTTTCATATACGCACAGAAATTACCCTCCCATTGGCTCAGTACGATTTTTTTGAACAGTTGCAATTTTTATTGCTAAAGCCATCAGAAACTCTTTTTGTTTACCATCAGGAAGACCTGCTAGGCAACGGTCTATATCGTTCCACATTATTCTTTCCGGATCATCCGATCCTGCCATCTTTTCTGCTGCAATCGTTACTACTACATCAAGCAGGCGTTTAGCCTCATCAAGTGCCGGGATTCTGTTTGGATATCCAGAGATTCTGAAAGTATGTTCAGCGCCTTGCCAATCTTTTACTCCCGTACTCAATCTCTTGCTAAACGAAATTGATGGTTCACCGGATTCTTGCATATGTTTAAAATTATTATTCTACTCTCTTATACTGGTCAGAGTACCAAGCCGGAGAGCATGGAAGGAATAAATCCATATTGCCATTCCAAAAAAACTTTTCTCCTGGCTCAATTAAAATTAAATCGCCAACTTTAAATTTTATTTCTTTATCCTCTATCACGATTATTCCTGAACCACTTATAACATAGGCTAATTCTTTACACACCAAATTTACCACCCTACCCTCATCTGGCTCTCGGCCTGTTATTTTAACAAAAGCTCCGTTTATGTCTTTATCCTCTAAAGGATATTCATAAACCCGACATTGTCTACTATTTTGCACCTTCCTAGTTTCATCTTGATGAATAATTTTCATACTATCTTCAAAAACACTTTTTTAATTCAATGCCCAGATTGCGTAATTTAAATATGCGGCAAAGCTCACCCAAAGAATGTAGGGCACGAAAAGCCATGCAGCAGGTTTTGAAATTTTATAAAAGGCGATAATCGTAGCAAGAATGGCGAACCAAAGAAACATGATCTCGACAAATGCGCCGCCAGGGCTGTGCAGACCAAAAAAAATAATTGACCAAAACGTGTTCAAGATCAGCTGACCTAAGAATATGCCGAGAGCGATTTTTACATCCTTGCGATCCAGTCCCTTCTTCCAGATAAGGAAGGCCGCGGTGCCCATAAGCG
Source organism: Patescibacteria group bacterium (assembly GCA_038065255.1). NCBI lineage: Bacteria > Patescibacteria group bacterium. The sequence continues at coordinate 3,198 of JBBTRI010000006.1, read as the reverse complement.
CAAAGAGTGTTGTCCAGACCGGTCCGAACACCCATGCCGGAGGATTGAGAACCGGCTTAGCCAGTACTGGATACCAACCTATGATAGATGACACAGTAAATACTGAACCAATGATGCCGGCAAGTTCGGAAATAGTGATGGCGATAATAAACTTAAATGTATTGCTCATAAATTTTCGGTAATCTTCTGGTCTCTGTAAAATTGACAAACTTAGTTGTTAGAGTTGTGAAAAAACTCCTGACCCCTTTCTTATAATCTTTCGCACTTCTTTGATAATAAATATTTGTTGCCTATTGGCATTTACCACATAATCAGCATATTTCTTTTGAGTGATTCCATACTTCAAAAATTCTGGAATTGCCACTTTAACATCATAGTCACTTAAATGATCCTTGCAAAATCGTAATTTTCTTCTTTCAGTTATTATATTCATGGGTAGATCAAGATAAATTTTTATATCAAGAAAATTTCTGACTTCTTTATTTTTAAACAACATAAACCCTTCCACAAGAACATATTTTGTGGGCTGCAGTATAAGTCGTTGAGGTACTGCACCTTTTCTGTTTGGAAAGGTTTTTGTTTTTACAATTTTCCCAGAGTTTAGTTTTTTTAGGTCAGAAAGTAATTTATCAAACTTCAAATTCGATGGTAATTCCCAATTTTGGAAACCGAGTTTTTTTGGAAAGGTTTTTGGTGATTTGAAATAGTTGTCTAACTTTATGTGTTCATATTTTCTTGAACTCCTTTTGAGAATTTCACATAAAGAACTTTTTCCCGCACCTGACGGTCCAACAAGCCCAATAAAAATATGTTTCTTGATGTTATTTATTCCCATAAACTTTTTTAATTTGAGAACTTTTTAGATGCATATAACTACAATAACCTTGCACTGTTTTTCTTAACTGACTAAAAAATTAAAGTTTTTTACAGATAAACAGTGCCCAACCAACATCACCTTTTTCCATTATTTTCCATGTTTGTCTGTAAGCAACTATTAATTTTTTATATTCCTCATGAAATTCTTTATTTTCACCTTTTTTAATTTTTTCTTCTGCAATGTCAGCGAGTTTTTTATAACTCATAGCATAATGCCATGACATATCTTCGGCATACATAATTCTAAATCTTAAATTTTTTAATTCTTGCTGATAAGAAACAAAGTCAAAATCAGTATCAAAAAGAAGTCGTTCGTAAACCAGCTTTTTAGCTTGAGGACTGATATTTTTATTAGGTTTAATCAAATCATCAAAAATAAATACTCCATCCTTTTTCAAAACACGAGCGACTTCTTTTAATGCCATTGCTTTATCATGAACATGATACATAGTCGCCTGGCTCCAAACTGCCGAAAAAGTTTTGTCTTTAAAAGGAAGTAGAATTGCCGTTCCTTGGTGAAATTTTATGTTACTTTTTACTTTGGAAGATTTTCTAGACAAAACTTTTTTTGCATTCTCAATACGCGTATCACTTAAATCAATACCTGTTACCCTTGCTCCTGTTTTTGAATTTATAAAATAAGTATTATTTCCGTTTCCACATCCTAAATCTAAAACATTTGATTTTTCCGTAATACCAGATAATTTCAACATTTTTTTATTGAGTTCCGTCATTGATTGTAAAAAGGAGATTTTTACATTTGGGAAATAACCCCAATGACAATTTCCTTGCTGATCCCAAAAAGAACGATAAATCATATCGTCGCCATTATAAAAATCCCTTGTTTGTTTTTCAATAAATTTTTTCATGATAAAACGATGAGGAAACAGTGGGAAAAGGGGTTAGGAATAGTTTTATAATCATATAATTAGCCTATCAAACCAGTTGGATATTTCAATTCTTTTTTGAATTCCAGTGGGAAAAATCCTGATAGCATAAGCGCCCCTTTTTGGGGCGCGAATGCGTCATATCCTATTTGGCTCGGTATTGTGCGCGATGCGAGAAGCTGTTTGGTGGGCGTTTAGTTTGCCCTACAGCACTTGTCACTATATCATCTTTCGCCATGAAAAGGTACCTGACACCTTTTTCCTCCGTTCCGTACACGTACTCCGTTCTGGAAATAAGTTTGTCCCATCAAGACCTGGTTCTTTTCTGGTCATATGACACATTACAGTTTTATCTCCTATCTGCATTGATTGTCTTCAAAAACTCAAGCGTCGCCGTTACGGAAGGATTTTCCGTATTTATATAATGAAGCATGCCCCCCCATTCTTCTTTCAATGGGGTCACAAATTCATCAGCCCAGGATGGGGTAAGAGCATCAACCCCAGCAAAATTCAGCTCCACAACTTCTGTTTTTTTCACATCACGAAGAAGACTTGATCTTATGGCTAAAAGCGCTTCTTTGCCAGCGGGGCGCGAACTCAGCACCGTTCCTAGTTGTTTTATCTCAATACGCATGATAGTTGTCTAAAATTTTAATACAGCGATAACGCCATTATATATTTCTTCTTCACCTGAACATGTTGTCTGTCCATGTTCAATAGTATAATGACCAGCTCCGGAATAGATATCCAATTTCATGTTCTGAGCAAGCACCATTTTCTCTACCAGTTTAAGGCCATTGCCTCTTTTTTCTGGCGCTCTACTCGTTACTATTTCTTTAAACGCTATAGTCAAAGCATCACAATCATCGTGTATCTCTGGCCTGACTCGTTTTAGTGTTGTCCATACTCCAAGGCCCCTGTCTGCTACCACGATACATCTCGCAGTCATGTCATAACTGTAATACACGCCCGCCTCATCTCGCCAGTTGCCCAAATTGTGATCAAATGCGTTATTACCAATCTCTCCTATTATGACTACGATGATAGAAGCGACATTATTGAGCTCGTGTTCATTTTTCAAAAAGATATTCATTTTTTCTAGCCGTGCTTGAAAAACATCCCGTGTCGAGCAGTGTTCATTGGACGACAAAAAATTCTCACCATTCTCTTTGGAAAGCCAATCAAATGCTTTTTGAATTCGCGCATCTTTCATATCCATAATGAAATAACAGTATCACAAAGATGTTGAAATGAACAGTCGGTCCATTTGCCTGCCATAAGAAAACATAAGCGCCCCTTTTGGGGGCGCGAATGCGTTATATCCTGTCTGGCTCCATTTGAAAAATATCAACAAACTTTCAAAATAGATCTGCCAAATCCAGTCCACATATCGAGGGGTTCGAATCCCATTTAGGTATCCCTGTGGGACGGATCG
>JBBTRI010000005.1:11746-13717 GCA_038065255.1 Patescibacteria group bacterium | reverse complement strand
GTATAGTGGTAGTACGCGTGGCTGGGGGTCATGCAGTCGCGGTTCGATTCCGCGCAGCCCGAAAATGAGGCAGAAAAAATACTAAAAATAGTGTATACTAGAGGAATGTTTCGCTTCTCTCTCCTATCTTCACCTCTAGGACTCTTTCTCACTGGCATAGGCATTTCTCTTGCAGGAATGCTTCTGTTTGTCGTTGTGCTCCAATTTTCTAATGCAGGTGGATTGGCATATCTTCTTCTCGTTCTTCTTATCGTGATTGTCATTCTGACCATTCTTCTTCTTTCCATTCATATTGCAACAATCAATTCTGCCGAGCAATCAATCCAAGAGCAATCGAGTGAGTTGTCGAGTATTATTTCTTCCATCGGTGAAGGCTTGTTGGTGATCGATACCAATAAAACAATTACCATGATGAACCCCGTAGCACTGAACCTTGGGGGTTTTGCTGCCATACCGCATCATGCTCCACTCGAAACAACGTTCGCGTTTTTTCAAAACAATACTCCCCTTGCGGTTGGGTCATGGCCAATCCTTGAAGCGCTTCGTGCAAAAAAAACAGTGAAAACAGCGCTTGGTGACGATATCACCATGAAGGGATCCCACCAACTATTTCCTGTGGTAGGCAGCGCATCACCCCTTATGAGTTCTGATGGTGAGCTCTTTGGCGCTGTATTTGTATTCCGCGATGCAACTGGTGAAAAGCGCATTGATGAAAATAAAACAGAATTCGTGTCACTTGCATCCCATCAGCTCAAAACGCCATTAACGATTATCAACTGGTACTGCGAGCTTCTGCTTTCGAAAAAAAACGTTTCTCTTCACAAAGAGCTTCGCGATTATATCAAACACATAGCAACGGGCGGCAGACGCATGGTTTCTCTTGTGAATGAACTTTTGATAGTAACGCAAATTGAAGAAGGGCGCATGCATCCCCGACTCACCCCAGCCGACCTTTCAAGCGCCGTTTGCTCGGTCCTTGACGAGTGTGATCCGCTTATCAAGCAGCGTCACGGTACTATTCTTTTTACCAAGCCTGCTAAACCACTGCGCGTCTCGCTCGACCATGTGCTGTTTTCCCAGGCGCTATTGAATATTATTATCAATGCTGTTGAATATGCAAAAGGTGGCGCATGTCACATTGAAATCAGCGCGCACTGCCCCTCAAAAGGAATGTGTGTATTAACCATCCGCGATGAAGGGATTGGTATTCCGAATGAAGACAAAGAACACGTGTTTGAAAAATTCTATCGCGCAAAAAACGCAATCGATGCTAAAACAGAAGGCAGCGGACTGGGACTCTACATTGCAAAACGGTTTCTTGAACTCATGAAAAGTGACCTTACGTTTGAATCGGAAGAACGGCAAGGCACGACGTTTACCATCCGGCTGCCTATCGCATAAATCGCATAATTGTGCTATACTCTTCTATATGGTTACGAGAAAACATAGGCATAATGGATTTACATTATTAGAGATCCTGCTTGTGGTTGCGGCTATCTCTATTCTTGCGGGAATTGTGATTGTTGCAATCAATCCTGCAAAACAACTAGCCGATACGCGCAATGCACAGCGGCGCTCGGATGTATCTGCCCTCCTGAATGCCGTCTATCAATATACCATTGACAATTCCGGTACTCTGCCTGCAACCATCTCGACAGCTTCAACGGAAATATGTAAAATAGGAGCAGCCAACTGCACCGGTCTTATTGACTTTGCTGTCCTGACTGCGAATCAGAAATACCTCACCGCACTGCCGAAGGATCCCAATGGAACCTGCAATGCAAACGGGATTTGTTATAAGATTATGAAGTCAGACGATGGGCGCATTACCGTTTCTGCGCCAAATGCCGAACAAGGAGCAACAATCAGCGCGACAAAATAATTATTCATTTTTTTTACAGAGGTGCATATGTACGAGAAAAACAAAAAAGGGTTCACTCTTCTTGAAATCCTTCTGGTGGTTGCGGCAAT
>JBBTRI010000005.1:0-11646 GCA_038065255.1 Patescibacteria group bacterium | reverse complement strand
TTGATATGTACAAGGAGCACCCAGGGGATCGTCTCGCAGATCTCTGCGCATTTTGAAATAGAATTTGGATCCTGAGGTTCTGCGCTATAGACAATCACATCATCTCCCCTCCGTACCGAAGGACAGTTGGTAGCGTCTATGGTTGTAATATTCATGCTGACCCGCCCCACAATGGGACAGGGGGCGCTATTGATGAGTACGACTCCTTTGTTGGACAATCGGCGATCCAACCCCTCCGCGTACCCAACCGGAATTGTTGCCAAAAGCATATCATGCGGGGCTTGGAACGTGCCGTTATAGCCAACGCGTGAACCTGCCGATACTTTTTTTACTCCACTTACGATTGTTTTTAGCTCGAGTACTGGCTGCAGTTCATGTATACTTGCTCCAGCCGGTATGCCGTAAATCCCAATGCCAACCCTCACAACATTTGCGTCAATAGATGGCGAATATGCACTTCCGGCCGTTGCAGCACAGTGAACAGAGCGAAGAGTTGGGATGCTTTGCCGAAAACGCTGCACTGTTTCATTCCACGCTTTAATCTGAAATTGCGTACTTAATTCATCGGCATTGTCAGCATCTGCCAAATGCGTTGCAATACCTTCGCATGAAATGTGTGGATTTTTTTGGATAAGGGTTATGCATTCGGATAGTTCTCCCAGCATGATCCCCTGTCGATGCATGCCGGTATCAATTTTTATATGTACTGTGATGTGGCGCTGCGCTCTCGCAGTAAGTTCTTGAAGCTGATCGAGACTCGTAATCAGATATGTCGTATTGGGTAGGTTGCTTTTGACGATTGTTTCGATGGGCGTATATCCAATAACCAGCAGCGGCGTTCGTATGCCTTCATTGCGAAGCACGAGCGCTTCAGCATAGGAATCAACGCAAAAAAACGGTGCTTGCACGCCTTGCAATACCGTAGCGACTTCCACAAGACCATGCCCATAGGCATTGCTTTTCAATACCGGTGCTATACCGCACGGCTGGCAACTTTTCTGGAATGCTTTGAAATTAGAAAGCAAGTGATCGCGATACACGCGCACTTCAACAAGCGGCTGATAGGAAAAACGGCGTTTCCGTAAAGCGCGAAAAAGTGCGCGCATAGAGCTTTCTTATTTTTGCAAAACGTTTGCTAATTGTTTGATGAGCGACAATACGACAGGTGCGGCCAACAAGCTGTGCACGTCATTGCCATCATCGTCTTTAATGATCCATGGCTTTTCCAGCACCTCAACATCGCCATTCTCTTTGAGGGCATAGACATACTCCGGAGTCAGTTCGTACGCATCCATGTTTTCTCGGGCAAACTCAACCGGTATGGCATTTCGCACAAGAATTTTGGGAATACCGTGAAGCAAAAATGCCTGTTCGATAAGTTTTTCATCGAGTTCAAGCCGCTCTCGGATAGATTCGATGCCCATTTCATCGCCTTCTTTCGCAACCATTCGTGCGCCATTGCATTTTTGATCATCGCACACCAAATAAAATTCTTTTTTCTCGCTATCCCATCCCACCTGCTGCGTTCGCATGAGTTTTAGGCTTCGAGGAACATGGCAGAGAGGGCAAACAACGCGCGCCTGCATGCGCGCAGCAAGTATGGACTCCGGAATGCTGATTGCAACAAAAATATCCTGGTCATCCCGATAATCCACAAGATCACGCAAGTACAGGGAGTACGAAACCTGATCGAGTTCACGCGGAAAGCCATCGATGAATATGGATTTTTTGTGCATTTTTGCTATTTCCATTTTTACCAACGTCAGGATAAATTCTGTTGGCAGCAGTGTTTTTTGGTCCCGCCCCAAAAGCGCGTTGATGGCATCATCGATCGAAATATATCCACGATAGTGCTTTTCGAGATAATCAACAATTTCTTGTTTTTTTACTTGATCATCCATGGCCAGATGGGCTGCCCGCACCACATCGCCAACCGATATATGACCAATCGCATCATCGCCAAAAATCTCTTTGAGCATTTTGGAGTATGTTCCTTTGCCTGAATTTTTCTTTCCAAGAAAATAGGAAATAAAACTATTTTTTTCGAGGTATTTTTTGATAACCGCGATCTCTGCGCCGGCTTTCGCTTCAAAATATTCTCTCCGTTCGGCGGGATTGGATAAATTAAATATTTTTGTTACTCCTTCAACTTTGGTTTTAAACAAAGGAAAATTTGTTTCATAGCTTCTCATAGGCTCTATGGTGATATCTTTTTATAAAAGTGTATGCGGCGCACTGCCTGAAAAAATAGCACACAAACCATTATTGCACAAGCCTAAGGAGTTTGCGTATCACATCAAAACGCTCCGCGCTTGTGGAAGCGCCAAATACTGCCACGGTTACCGCTCCGTGCTTGTTTATCGCCCGTCCGACAAAATTATATCCCGATTCATCTATGTATCCTGTTTTCCCTTTGATCGAAGACGATCCTACAAGAAGCGTATTGGTTGTAGTAACCGAATAGCTGCGTTTATGCCCTTTGATACGGTAAGAAGGCACTGAAAGCGCACTCATAATATCCTTTTGCCGAAATGCAAAGCCAGCGAGACGAGTAACATCTTCAACAGTCGAGACATTGCGGACATCAAGCCCGCTCGTATCAAAAAAAGTTGTATGGTACATCTTGAACCGCACAGCCTTGGCATTCATTTCTGAAACAAATGCTTTTTCGGATAATCCTGTAGAGCGCGCCAATGCCTTGGCAGCATTATTATTCGACCCCACGAGCATGCCCATGAATAAATCATAGACGCTAACTTCTTCTTTCTTTGCAAACGGAATGCGCGCCGGCTCTGCGTCATCAGATGGAAGGATTGCGATTTTTTTCTTCCATCCGGGGTTATGTTCCAAGAATACCAGTGCGGTCATGAGCTTGGTAATGCTTGCCGGGGGAGCTTGAAAACGCGCTTGCTTTGCAACAAGAATGGTATTTCGATTATCAACAACAAGTACTGCGTGAGCGCTATCCAGAAGTGATGATACGGTAACGCCGCCAATGCTTTTCTTTTCGGCAAGAACTGCAATGGGAGCAAATGGCAAGGGAGAAGAGGCGCGCAGAAGGTCGGAAGTAATGGGGCGGGATGCTAAGCGCTTCCAGCTCTGTGATTGCCGATCAAAGAAATAGATCGATGTCCATGGAGTGATCAGCGCCGGTTTCATTTCTATGATGAGGGGCTGCCGCATATCTGCGGGTACAATGCCGTGCGCATCATACACATAAATATCGCTTACAAATTCCAATGAAGGATCAATAGGAAAACGCTCTTGCGCTTCTTTCTGTGCAGCAACTGCTTCTATTGTCATTGTTGTCGGATGTAGTACCGCTTTGGGACGAAGCGTCACGCTAAAGCCTTCATCCGCGCTTACGACCCTATACCCCTTAACAATGGTCTCATTATCCAAAAACAGCGATATTGCGCCTTGTGCATAAGCATCGGAACACAAGAAAACAAGAGATGCGCATGCCAAAAAGAAAGAGAGAATGATGTTCATAAAGTACCGCTTATGATAGCGCACATGGCGCTTGGCGTCGAGTGGGCATGAACAACAGCATGCCAAACATGGCATAGGAACATACAACAAGCGCCAATAGAACAAGTGGATTGTAAATGGATACGGAAGCAAGCGGTATGGTTGATAGATGCGAAGAAACGCGAATCACATACTCTAGGGGTGCCCACACAAAAGCCCAAAGGTATGGAGCGCAAACGCTGAAAAACGGCACCGCAAACACTTCAAATACCGCAGAAATTCCAACACTCATTGCTCCCGCTGCCATAATAAATGGAACAAGGGGGACAATAAGAATATTTGCAAGCGGAGCAATAATCGAGACTGTTCCGAAATACCACAAAATAAGCGGGGCTGTTGCAGCTATTGCGGCAAGTGTTTGAATAAGGATTTGCTTTAGTCCGTACACATCCGGAAAACGCACAGACAGCAGTTCAAGATTTGGAGCAAGGTATATCAAGCCAATCATGGCGGAAAAACTCAATTGAAACCCGATATCAAAGAGAAGAAATGGATTACCTAAAAGCATTGCGGCAAGAGCAATCAATATGGCAGTGTGGCTTCGCGCGTTGCGACCTGCATATCTGGCTACCACAACCACTCCTCCCATAAGCGCTGCTCGCACTGTTGCAGGGCTAGCCCCGCTAAGGAGCGTAAATCCTGCGATTCCTGCGATGACAATCCCAATGCCGTGAGAACGCTTTATGCCAAAACCCAAACACAGTGCATAGAGGAGCGCCAAAAGAACCGTAATGTTATATCCTGATACGGCGACAATATGCGTAATGCCAATCCTATTGAACGACTCACGCATGCTATCCGGAAATGACTGCCGCGCTCCAACCAAAATGCCTCCCAAAAGCTGAGCATGCGCATGCGGAAGATGGCGCGCAATCGTTTCGAGAACGGAAGTGCGTACATGTGAAAGTGCCGCATCAATACCCGGTGCGTGTGGTTGTGGCTGATTGAAGCGTATTTGATCATGGGGCTCTTGCGCTATCGCCGCCGCATACAACCCAAAAAATAGAAATGATGCAATAAGAAATGCCACGCATGCGCTACGGTACTTGCACACCAATACTACTGCACTCACCATACCCAAAAATACGACATACAAAAGAAAGGGATTGAGAATACTTCTCAATCCAACGCCAATCGCACTGCCGCATACTAAAGCGATCAGACACCAGCGAAATATTCGCGCACGGTGTATCACACCGATGATGTCCTCAACACGGCTTCAATGAATGGCATAATATCCCCATCGAGAACTCCCTGCACATCCTGTGTTTCGACATGCGTCCTATGATCCTTTACCATGCGATAGGGGTTGAGTACATATGACCGGATTTGATTGCCCCATGCCGCTTCGTGGTACTCCCCGCGTAATTCTTTTTTTTCGCTCACACGCGCTTCTTCGATACGCTTGTGCAGCTTTGCCTTGAGGTAGCGCAGAGCTGTTTCTTTGTTTTGCAATTGGGACCGTTCATTCTGGCATGCAACAACAATACCTGTTGGCAGGTGTGTGATGCGCACCGCGGAATCTGTCGTATTCACGCTCTGTCCGCCAGCGCCGCCAGAACGAAAAACATCGATGCGCAAATCTTCCGGCTTGATTTCCACTTCGCTAAGATTTCCAAGATCGGGAACCACTTCAACAAGCGCAAAGCTTGTATGCCGCATTTTTTCCGCATCAAATGGGGAAATGCGCACCAAACGATGCACGCCCTGTTCAGCCTTGAGGTATCCATACGCATACTCACCCTTCACCTCGAATGTTGCGCTTTTAATGCCTGCTTCCTGCCCGTACTGCGTATCCATCATCACAACTTTCCACCCCTGCTGTTCGCAAAATCTGGCATACATGCGAAAAAGGATTTCAGCCCAATCCATGGCATCCGTCCCGCCCGTACCGGCATGGATTGCCACAAGTGCATTACGCACGTCATACGGATTCGAAAGGAGCGTAGATAGCTCTGCAGAGCGAAACCGCTGCTCAATATCTGTATACAAGCCTTGAAGCGATTCAGTATCAGCCGTATCGCCCGCACTCAATGCGGCAAGTGTTTCCGTGTCGCTTAACAACCGATCCCACAAATCGATTGTTTCCGTTGTGTGCGCAAGTTTTTGACTGATACCTGCAGCCCGTTCACGATCATTCCAAATCCCCGGCTCTTCCAAGAGCCGTTCAGATTCTATTTTTTCCGCTTTTAATTTCTCAAGGTCAAAGAAACCTCCGTATCTGGAGGATGTGTTCCTTCAGCTCATGAATTGATTCTTCAATGGTTGTCATACCTATTTTTTCTGTTCTTTAAATTCTTCGAGTTTCACGGTGAGTTCTTTTTCCTTGCCTTTTGACTCCACCACCACCTTCACCTCATCGCCGGGCGAGTATTTTGCGATTTCATGCGCCAATGAATGTCCATCATCGATTTTCTGTCCGTTCACTTTCAAGATAATATCCCCTTCCGATAACCCCGCCTTTTCTGCAGGGCTTCCCTTGATTACACCGAGTTCTTTCCTCTCTGCATTGCCAATGATCAGCGCGCCATAATCAACTGAAAGATTATTTTTTTCTTTTACGATGCTATCAACGGGGATATAGCGTACGCCAAGCCACGGTCGGATAATTTTCCCATTTTTTTTGACACTCTCCACTGAGCGTTTCGCAATATTGATGGGAATGGCAAATCCAATAGACTGGCCTTGGCTGTTCATTGCCGTGTTGATGCCAATGACTTCTCCTGCCAAGTTCAATAGCGGTCCGCCTGAATTGCCGGGATTGATCGCAGCATCCGTTTGGATGGCTTCTTGGATCGTTTCCGTTTCACCCATGCCATCCGATGCTTGAACGACGCGATTAATGCCCGACACAACGCCGCGTGTTACGGTATTTTTGTACTCGCCAAGCGTGTATCCGATTGCAATGACTGTCTGGCCGATTTGGATATCCCCCGAATCCCCCAGCATAAGTGCCGTCAAGGCTTTTGCATCTATTTTCACAAGCGCAAGATCATTCACAGGATCTTTTGCAAGTACTTTTGCCGGATACTCTTTGCCGTCATTGGTGATAACGGTGTATTCCGCCTCGTCATCGGTGATCACGTGGCGATTGGTTACAATGAGACCATCTTCAGATATGATAAACCCCGATCCGCCGCCAATACGCTGTTTGCCTTTCGGCGCATCGTTTTGCTCCCCGCCCTTCTGTTGATTGGGAGTAAACTTAAAATTAAACGGAAACCCGAATTCAAAAAAATTATCAAATGGCGCAATATCCGGCCCTGTGCGATTGAGAATTTTTGAAAGGTCTTTGGATACCACAATACTCACCACGGACGGAGACGTTTTTTTGACTGCTGCAATGACCGCTTCTTCTTCTGATCCGCGCAGTATGCTGGGTTTCTTCGTATCGCTCTGCAAGCTTTCAAACCCTCTCGTTACCGAAGCGGTCTGACTATAAAGATATGAACCTCCGTATCCGCCCACAAGACCAACGAGAAGGCTGGTAAGAATAATCACTGGCAGTGATAATGACGACTGCTGCATAGTGTGTGTGGTATTACCTTACTATTCCTTTGACTCCCCTCAATGATTTGAGGTAGTCTATCGTTTTTCGCAAACCCTCGTCAAGGAGAGTGACGGGAAACCAACCGGTTTCTTCTTTGACGCGCGTCAGGTTGGGCACCATGCATTGGCGCTCCCATGCCTCATAGCGACTCTTCAGCTTGAGATCGACATCACCAACTGATACTGTCGAACGCGAAGCAGTGAGAGAAAGTATTTTTGCCATGACTTCTTTGAGTGTATACTGGGAACCGTGACCAAGATTAAATGCACCGGTTGTATCGGTAAGCATGATCTTTTCCAGTGCATCAATGGCATCAGAAATATAGAGAAACGATCCGGCATCTAAATCTTTGGTGAGAGTAATAGGCTTCTGGGATAGCGCATCGGAGATAAGTTGGGAAATCATGCGCCCATCGTTGAGGTGCGTCTTAGGTCCATAGACACTGAACATACGCACAGTTTTGGCATCGAGCGCATGAACCGAACGGTACAGCTCTACCAAGCTTTCGGCAAAGCGGCGCGCCTGAATGTAGAATGCCAACGGCGAATCGTGCTCGAATGACCCCAGAAACTCTTCCGGGGGACGAAACTTGGGATCAGGCAGATTACCATACACAAGCGCATCAGAAACATACAGCATGCGTGCCTTGAAACCAAGAGCAACATCAAGCGCATTCCGAATGCCAACCGAATGCAGCATCATGGTTCCGAGCGGGTCGGCAAAATGCCAATCTGGCGACCCCGGCGAAGCAAGAAAATAGATTTGCTGAATGCCTGATTGTTGGAATTGGAACCGTTCAACGCCGTCCTGATGTTTCGAAAAATCAAGCGGAGTTGTGATATCGTGGCGGATGAATTCAAAATGCTTATCCGACAGCAAGTAATCAATATTACTCTCGTGCCCCGTGGAGTAATTATCTACACATACCACATTTGAGTGTTTGACAAGCGCTTCGCAGAGATTGGATCCTATGAACCCAGCCCCTCCGATAACAAGCACATTTTTTCGTTGTGAATATTCTGACATATTTTTATTTGCTATTACTCTATCATACCAAGATTCAGGCCGCCTCGCCAGCTTTTCGGCAACGCAAAGAATTGCCCGACTCGCCTACCGTCGGCAGTGAATACGAGCACCTGTGCGCCGCTTTTGCCCCGCGGTGCGACAATGATTTCCGGATAGGCGCCATTGCCCAGCTTTCCAATGCGAATGTTCATGCCCGGGACTATCCTGCCATAGGGAATAAAGCTGCCGACAAACCACCCATACGAAGTGAATACTTTCACTGCGTCCCCGCTGTCGGCCGGCGCTGTTGCAATTTCCGGGCTGCCGTCAGCATCCAAATCTCCTACCGCAATCGTAACTGCCTTCTCCGCTTCTGTGGGATATGCGTAGAATTGGTTGAACAGTTCGCCCATACCGGAATAAATGCGGATATCCCCTCCCCTTCCAGTAAGAGGGGTCACAAGGATTTCATCGCGCAAATCATTATTAAAATCTCCCGTGTACACTGCCAATCCCCCGCGATACGCCGCATCATATGCCCTGAACTCACTCTTCAGTCTGCCGCTCATATCAAAGATGCGGACGGTTGGGTCGCGCCCCGGCCCCGGAGTGGTAATAATTTCCTCGGTGCCATCACCATCCACATCACCGACTGCGCTCTGTACACCTCCTCTGAATGTTTTTTCGTAGGCAAAAAATTGAGAAACAAGCTGGAATTCCCTATCAAATATACGTACATGGGGTCCTCCTCGACTTGCGCTGAATACAAGGAGGTTGCTGCGGCGCGAAAACTGCACATCATAGGGAATGCGGAAAGGAGCAAATGGATAGAAACTCTTTTTTATTTTTTTTTGCGCTCCTCGGGCGTCAAATGCCATGAATGCTTCCCTGCCTGCCGCATCAAAAACAGCCAAAGGATACCTTCCGGGATCGCCTTCGTCAAAGGGATTCTGTTTTCGCGCTGTTTGTGTTTGGGAAATTGCAGCGCGCAAAGCAGAAGCGATATTGAGCCTTCCGCAGCCCAGCTGTCCTGCGTACTTTGGGTTGAGCGGCTCAACAGAATCGCAACCTTCACGTAGCGCGCGCTTTGTATCAAGAAGCGTTATGCGAGGATTGGCAGATTTCAACAATGCAATCGCACCACTCACAAGCGCCGTGGAAAGGGATGTGCCCGACCAGCCGCTTCCATAGAACGCATCGAACCCGGGATATTCATAGTTCACCGCCTGTGTGGAGTAGAGATCCATGCCAGGCGCAGAAATATCCGTACAGCTGCCGTAATCGGAAAACGGCGCCTTTTGCCCGATTGGGTCGAGGGATGATACGCCAATAACACCGTCGATATCTTTGTTGTAGCATGCAGGGTATACTGGGTAGCTCTGTCCATCACCGGTGATCTTGCGATCGTTACCGGCCGCAGCCACCACCATAATGCCTGCATCAGATGCGCGTTTTACCGCCGCTTTTAATAATGGGCTGTCGAAATCCGCCACAAAACTCATGTTGATGGCATCAACTTTTTTGGCCACACCATAGTCGATGGCACGAATCACATTCAATACTTCGCCGTCTCCTTTGTTATCCAATACACGAAGCGGCATGATCTTGGTTCTCCATGATATGCCAGCAATGCCGATTGCATTATTGCTTGCGGCGGCAATCATGCCTGCAATGATGGTGCCATGGTGAATAGCGGGAGCAAAATAATTCCCGCCAAATTTTGGTTTCACGTCGGGGATGTCGTTTACAAAATCCCAGCCGTTGATATCGTCCACAAGGCCGTTTTTGTCATTATCTATCTTATCTCCCGGCAGTTCTTCGGTGTTCGTCCAGATATTCTGTTTGAGATCGGGGTGCTCAATATCTACACCCGAATCGATCACTGCAACAACTGTTTGCGCAGAACCTGTCGTAAGTGTCCACGCATCATGCGCATTGACTTGCGTCAAATACGCCTGTTTTGACGTATCAGGATCGTTTGTTTGAATACCGGCGCGTTCTGCATGCACATCCAGCATGCTCAAGGGAAGCGTGGGCAAGGTAAGACTGATTATGAGAATAATTATGCTTCTTTTCCATACCATACATCAGATTATTGTAGTGCGTTTATAATGCTAAATATATCGCCACAGATCCCAACGGCAGCTTCCGGATGATCAATCCTGAAGAAGAGATTGAATGTCTTTTTTTAGGTTTGGAATATTCTCTTGAAGTGTATTCCAAACACGCTCAATCATAATACCTGCGTATTCATGTATCAAAACATCTCTCATACCTGCTATTTTTTTCCAAGGTATGGCTGGATAAGCCATTCGGAATTCATTATTCAAATTTTTAACCGCTTCACCAATAATTTCCAATCTTCGTAAAACCGCGTCCTGTGTTTTTATATCACTTTTGAATTCTTCAAACGAAGTAGCTGCCGTGTACGCTTCGATTTGATTGATACACTCAAGGATATCGTCGAGATACACTTTATTTTCCTTCATACACACGCACCTCATCTTTCAATATATCATCCCTGAATTGCGGTTTAAGGGATCCATATTCAACAAGATCAACTGGACGCCCCAATACATCCTCCAATTCCAATTTAAGGGCGATAAAATCAAATAGTGTTGTTTCCTGCGGAAGATCGACAAGAAGGTCAATATCGCTCATCGCATTGAATGTACCATGAACGACAGAACCGAATAGTCCGGCTCGTTTAACACCTGCTCGTTTTATGAAGGGAGTTATTTTTTTAATAATATCGCTGTGATTCATACAATAGTACCTTATCATACTACGCGTCTTCGTCAATTGCATGTATCAAGTTCCAATACTCACCGCTATTTTTTTCGGTCAAAGGGGCTTTTTTAAGATATCATGAGTACCAATTCTACGAAGGTACACCCTATCTCCATCGCGAGTAAAGGTAAAACGATACTGCATCGTCACACTTGCTTCCCAAATATTTCGAGGATCTTCCATCTTTTTGGTGCGAAGCGATGGATGAAATGGATTTGAAATAAATATTTTTAGCTTGTCATTAGTGCGTCTTTGGATGCTTGCAGGAAGGTGTGCGTAGTCAGAAGTCAAATGGCTTTGTTGTAATGACCTGCATAGTCATGCAGTGCCCCTACGTTTTGTTTTATTTAGATGCTTCAATAGCACTGCTGCCGATTTGAAAGGCCTCGAAACATTTCCTTGCTGAATAGCGGTATCAGCTTCGCGCTCCTTTGCTTGCCATTCCGGAGAATGAAACCACTCATCTTCTTTGGGAATAAGTTTTTTTGGCACTACATGCACTGAATGTTCTTTTAATTGAAATTCAAGATAATCACCAATGGCAAGATTTAACCCAAAAAAAATTTCTTTCGGGATAGTGACTTGGTGCTTTGGACCAATTTTTGTTGATATTCGAATTGGTTGCATAGTTTGTACTCTCCATTACTTTCTTACTATAAGAAAAGCTCTATGACTAGTATAATCTATCGGATTAAAGCTGTCAAAAAGCCCCTTACGTGAACCGTACCCCGAAAAGTGGACACGAAAGTGTCCACTTTTTGTATTTCTAG
>JBBTRI010000004.1:79881-81716 GCA_038065255.1 Patescibacteria group bacterium | reverse complement strand
AAAAATTCCTCAGTTTCGTGTTGTGTCCTCTTTGAACCCCCTTGCGACTTAATGCGCACTGGAGTAGAGGACTGTGTAGGGTTACTGGTGCTTTTGAATATATTTCTTCAACAAGGAGGCTAGATTCTTTTGGAATCGTTCGTGCCATCACTTGTTTTCAAAATTCATTCTCGAGCTAGCGGGTTGTAAGGTGCAGATTTTACCATCTCGAGTCTTCTAGTGTCCTTCTCGGACAAGACTCTTTTGTGAAACGGTAATGCCTAGTCTACGCCCTATAACGAACCCTGTCAAGAGCTCTGACGGGAATATTCATGAGAAATATAAAATTTCGTTATAAATATACTACAAAAAATGTTTTAAAAAAGCTTTGCAAAGTATGAAAAACGCATTCTCAACAAAGTTATACACACCTCTTTCTGCTCACTTATCCACATGGAAAGTTCTGAATTGACAGACGGATACTTGTCATATAGACTGGCATTTGTGATCATACGACCCAAAGTAACGACACAGCTCGTACCTTATCCTAAAGTCAGTATAGCCCAACTTGGTTATTACATCTGTCAATGCGGTACCCATGGGCATGTTATGCTTGCAAATGGCATGGAGCTCACTGAACATATTGGCAGGAAGGCAGCATATATCGATATCGAACGTCTCTGTTTTAGCGGATTTGTGAAAGGAAATCTAGGACAGCAGATGCGGGATACTATTGCTCAAGCGCTTGATTTTGCAGATTCAGAAAGCACCGTCCATCCCGATATTGTCCGGCGTATTCGCGAGTGGAACCAGCTTCGAGAAGAGGGAAAGCGCCCCCATCCGAACAATGCACACTCGTTTATCTATGGAGCAAAGGGATTCCGCGCTCGTGTCCATATCGCAAAGACAGTCCCGCTCACGAAAGAGCCCTTTGGAGGCTATGAACTCATCGAAGAGCAAAAGCTACCAGTCCTTGTTGATGCAGCATTAACCCAAGACCCCTAAAAGGGTCTTTTTTTATCATTGACATTTTCATAAAAAGCTGTAGTATCAAAAGCAAATGGAGGTACAGTACCTTTGACAGGAACGCTCACTAATCGCCCAGAACTCCTTCTTCTCATACGGCATGCACAGTCGCTGCGCCAGGTCGTGCGAGGAAATCATCTATTTCTGCCTGCTGACGACGAAGCCGCTATTCGCATAAAAGGCATTCCTGACCATAGGGTGCCCATCACTGATCCTTATGGCGTTGAACAAGCGCGCTTAACCGGGATTGGCGTTGCACATGACTTTGGTGTGCCGGACGTGGTGTATGATTCGGAGTACGTGCGCACAGAGCAATCTCGTGAAACTAGTCTCGCTGCCGGCTACACTTCGGAGCAAATCGCACGCATCAAAGTCCGCCACAACCACATGTTGCGCGAACGCGATGTTGGCTACACATTTTTCATGGATGAAAATGAAGTCAATGCCACCTATCCGTTTCTTCGAGATCAGATCAAGCTGCAGGGATACTTCTATTTTCGTCCTCCGGGAGGCAAAAGCAATGCCGACCTCTGCGATCAGGTATACCCATTTATTGGACATCATTTATTCCAAGTACGGGCAGGCAAAGCAGTGCATTGCTATTCGCACGGCGGTACTATTGGTGTCATGAATCTCTTGCTCAATAAATGGCGCATCGAACAGTGGGAGCATATGATTCATACCGATCCGCCGAAGAATTGCAGCGTGACAGCCTATCGTTACTCGCCAACGACGCGCCGACTCGAGCTTGAGTGCTACAATAAGGTCTACTGGTAAGAAGAAAACGGCATCATCGTTCCCGCATAGCCCAGCGGGACTTTTTATTTTTT